>NZ_JBFBBQ010000032.1:0-89226 GCF_040682775.1 Amycolatopsis sp. NPDC051106
TCACGATCCTCTGGACCTTGCTGGCGCACCTGGTGTCATTCACTGCACCACGGCGGGACAGTCAGTGGGCGGCGGCCAGCGCGGCGCGGTCGGTCTTGCCGTTCGCCGTGCGGGGCAGCTCGGCGACCAGGCTCACGTCGTCCACGATCATGTACTTCGGCAGGTGGGCCGCGCAGTGGGCCTTCATCCCCAGGAGCGTCACGCGCTCGCCCGGGCGCGGGACGATCACCGCGCGCAGGCGGGCGTCGATGCCCGCTCCCGCCACGATCACCGCCACCTCGGCCACCGCCGGGTGGCGGGCCAGGGCCGTCTCGATCTCGCCCAGCTCGATGCGGTGGCCGCGGAGCTTGACCATCGCGTCGCGCCGGCCGGCGTACTCCAGCTCGCCCGCCGCGTCGTACCGGCCGACGTCGCCGGTGCGGTAGCCGCCCAGCTGCGGCGGCGCGCCCCAGTAGCCGAGCATGACGGTCGGGCCGTCGACGATGATCTCGCCGTCCGGCGACAGCGTCAGCGTCGCCCCCGAACACGCCCGCCCGATCGGCAGCCCCCCGGTCCGCGAGAGGTCCGCCGAAGTCACTTCGTAGCTGGTGACGACGTTCGTCTCGGTCGGGCCGTACCAGTTGAACAGCCGGACGTCCGGCCACGCGCGGCGCAGCGTCTGCACCCCGGCGATCGGGAACGGCTCCCCGGCGAACACGCAGACCCGCAGCGAAGCCGGCGCCGGCCGGTCGAGCAGGCCGCCGTGGCGCATCATCAGCAGCAGCGCCGACGGCACCGAATACCAGACGCTGATCCCGCGCCCGTGCAGGAAGTCGGTCAGCTCGGCGGGCGAGTAGGACAGGTCGGACCCGGCCAGGTCGACCGACGCCCCGGCGAAGAACGCGCCGTAGAGGTCGAACACCGACAGGTCGAAGTTGAACGGCGCGTGGTTGGCCAGCCGGTCGCCCGCGTGCAGCCCGGTCTCCGCCGCGGCCCACCCGACGAACGCGAGCGCGTTGCGGTGGCTGATCAGGACGCCCTTCGGCGCACCCGTCGAGCCGGAGGTGTAGAGGATGTAGGCGGGCTCGTCCGGCCCGACGTGCTCGAGCGGTGGCAGACTGTCGCTTGTGGACAGTTCCGCGAACGAGCTCGACGGCGGGGGGTTCGAGCCCCAGTCGGCTGCTCGGTCGGAGACGACCAGCGCGGGCGTGCAGCTCTCGGCGATGAGCCGCACCCGCGAGACCGGGTTCGACGGCGCGACCGGCACGTAGACCGCGCCCAGCCGCAGCGACGCCTGCATCAGCGCCACGACCTCGACGCTCTTCTCCGCCCAGATCAGCACCCGGTCGCCGCGGCGGACGCCGGCCGCCCACAGTCCGGCGGCCTGCCGATCGGCCAGCGCGTCCAGTTCCCGGTAGGTCACGGTCGTGTCGCCCGCGTGCACCGCGGGCGCGTCCGGCGTGCGCTCTCGAGCGGCGGAAACCAGCTGGTGCAGCAACTCCATCGTGCTCACATCCCCAGTTCCATCGCGACCAGCTGCCGCTGCACGTCGGAGGCGCCGGAAAAGATCGTGCCGCCGATCGCGTCCCGCAGCGCGGCTTCGATCCCCTGTTCGCGCAGGTAGCCGCGGCTGCCGAACAGCTGCACGGCGTCCGTCGCGCTCGCCACCGTCCCCTCGGACACGGCGAGCTTCGACAGCGCAGCGAACAGCGTCGCGTCCTCGCCTTCGTCCAGCGCCCAGCAGGCCCGGTACAGCAGCAGGCGAGCACTTTCGGCCCGCAGCTTCATCTCCACGATCCGGTTGGACACCGACTGGAACTCCGCGAGCCGCTTGCCGAACTGGCGGCGGCCGCGCACGTGCTCCAGGCAGCGCTCGATCAGCCGGTCCTGCACGCCCAGGTACAGCGCGAACAGGCAGGCCCGCTCCCAGCCCATCGAGTGCTGGAAGATGGCCGAACCCTGGCCGGGTTCGCCGAGGACGGCGTCCGCGGGCACGAAGCACCCGGTGAAGGTGACTTCGGAGGCCACGCAGCCTTCCATGCCGAGCTTGCCGAACGGCTCGCCGCAGGCGATCCCCGGCGAGCGGGCGTCGAGCGCGAAGGCGGTGATGCCCCAGTGCCCGGCGGCCGGGTCGGTGACCGCGTAGGTGACCAAGACGTCGGCCACGGGACCGTTGCTGACGAAGCTCTTGACGCCGTCGAGCACGAACCCGCCCTCGACCGGAGTGGCCGTGGTCCGCAGCGCGCCGACGTCGGAACCCGCTTCGGGCTCGGTCATCGCGTTGCCGGCAATCAGGTCGCCGGCGGCGAGGCCGGGCAGGAGCCGGGCGCGCAGGGCCTCCGGGGCGAAGTCCACGATCGGCATCGTGCAGGCGAACAGGTGCGCGGCCGCGCCGAAGACGAGACCGGTGTCCGGGCAACCGCGCCCGGCGGCTTCGAACACTCGCGCCGTTTCGAGGGCGGTGAGACCGCCGCCGCCGTGATCTGCGGGCACGCTGGCGCCGAGGACGCCGAACTTGCCCAGCAGGGCCCACTTCTCGCGGCTGAACACGTACTCGGGCGCGGCCGGGAAGGCCGCGCGCGTGTCGGCCACCGTCCGGTCGTAGCGCTGCCGCTGCTCCGCGGTCCAGCCGAACTCCATCCGCCCACCTCCACGAGTGTCCGCGCCCGAGGCTAGCCGCGGGATGTCTGGCGAAATCCCTGAATACGCGGTGCGAGCATGACCGGTGTGACCCGATACGTCGTGCTCTGCACCCTGCCCGGTTACGGCCACGTGACACCCGTGCTCGACGTCCTCGGCGAGCTGGTCCGGCGCGGCCACCGGGTCACCGTGGCCACCGGCGGCGCGTTCGCCGACCGGATCGCGGCGACCGGTGCACGGCCTCTCCGCTACGACGGGCCGGCCGACGACCCGGGTTCGCACCGCCTGGCCGCCGCGCTGACCGGCGCGTCCAGCTGCCTGGCGCCGCTGGAGCCCGTCCGGAAGCTGCTGGCCGAGGACCCGCCCGACGTGCTCGCCTTCGACTCGACGATGTGGATCGCGGGCCGCGTGCTCGCCCACGACGTCGCGTGCCCGACGGTCCAGCTCTCGGCGTGTTTCGCTTCCAACGAGCACTATTCCCTGCCGGCGCACGTGGCCCGGTTCCCGTCGGAGTCCACAGTGGACGAAGAGCCGTACGACTTCGTGGCCGACCTCACCGCGCTGCTCGCGGCCGAAGCTCCCGGGCAGAGCGCGGAGCGGTTCCTCGACGACGGGCGCGACCACAAGCTGGTCCTGATCCCCCGCGCCTTCCAGTACGCGGGCGAGACGTTCGACGCGCGGCACACGTTCACGGGCCCGTGCTTCGGCCCGCAGCGGCCGCTGACCGGCTGGGAGCCGCCGGGGAACGGGAACCCGGTGCTGCTGGTGTCCCTGGGCACGTCGGCGTTCAACGACCAGCCGGGCTTCTTCCGCCAGTGCGCCCGCGCGTTCGCGGACCTGCCCTGGAACCTGGTGATGACCCTGGGCGGCGGCGTGGATCCGGCGTCGCTGGGACCGTTGCCGCCGAACGTCGAGGCGCGGCCATGGGTTCCGCACCCGGCGGTGCTGCGGCACGCGTCGGCGTTCGTGACGTCGGCGGGCATGGGGAGCGTGATGGAGGCGTTCTACTGCGGGACGCCCCTGGTCCTGGTGCCGATGCACGGCGAGCAGGAGGTCAACACCGAACGGGCGGTGGAGCTGGGCCTCGGAGTCCGCCTGCCCCGCGAGGAGCTGACCCCGGAGTCGATCCGCGACGCGGTGCTGGCCGTGGCTGCGGACGAAGGCATCGGCGCGCGCATGCGGGCGATGCGGGACCACACGCACGAAGGCGGCGGTGCCGTCACGGCCGCCGACCGCATCCTCGCGCTCACGGACTGACCCACCCCGAACGCAGTGAATGACTCATTCCTGGCGTCCGGCGCCAGGAATGAGTCATTCACTGCAACGAAAAACGGGAACTCAGCCGGAGTCGCGCTTGCCCATCAGGGAGAACGCCACCACCAGCGCCACCGCGACCCACGTCAACAGCGTGCCGCCGCCGGTCAGCGGGCCCAGGTACGTCACCGAGTCCGTCTTCAGCTGCGCGGTGCTCAACTGCTCCGCCGCCGATGCCGGGAAGTACGCCAGGATGTCGCGCTGGACCCACGTCGGCAGCAGCGCGCCGAGGATCGCCGGGGCGAAGATGAAGCCGATCGCCGTGGCGATCGCGCCCGCCGCGCTGCGCATCATCACGCCGAACGACAGCGCCAGCAGGGCGAACGCCGCGAACTCCGCGCCCCAGCCGAGCAGGCTGCGCAGCACGCCCGGGCCGCCGAGGCCCAGCGTCGGGATGGCCGGGTTGAGACCGAGGACCAGCTGGCCGATGAAGAACGCCGCCGCCGCGAACAGGGTGCCGAGCACGAACGCCAGCAGCCCGACGACCACGGCCTTCGAGATCAGGACCCGGCCGCGGTGCGGGGTGATGGCCAGGGTGAGGCGCATCATCCCGGTCGAGTACTCACCGGACACGGCGAGCACGCCGAGCACCGAAATGAGGATCAGGCCGAGGTTCATCCCGACCATGCTGGTGCCGGCCGAGTCGAAGTCCGCCGTCTGCCCGGCGGGCAGGTTCTTGTAGTCCTGCTCGGTCAGGAAGCTGAACAGCACGGAGAACCCGACGCTGACGACGGCCGCGGCGATGACGACGAGCCAGGTCGACCGGACCGACCTGAGCTTGGTCCACTCCGCGGCGAGCGTGTTGCCGATCCCGGGCGAGGTCTTCGTCTCCGGCAGCGAAGCCGTTGCGGTGGTCACGTTATTCCGTCCCTTCCGACGCGAGCGCCCGCACCGTCTCGAGTACCTTCTCTTCCGCCGGCGCGCCGCTGTGGGAGCGGTACTGCACGCTGTCCTTCGTGAGGTCCATGAACGCGGCCTCGAGGCTGGCGCGGACCGGCGTGAGCTCGTGCAGCCCGAGCCGGCGCTCCAGCGCGAGGTCGCCGATCTCCGGCGCGTCCAGGCCGACGACGTTGAGCGAACCGTCGTCCAGCTTCGTCACCTTGCCCCCCGCCCGTTCGAGGGCTTCGGCGAGGTCGGTGGCCTGTGGCGAGACCACGTGGACGTGGCTGCGCGCGCTGCGCTGGGTGAAGTCGGCGATCGGCATGTCGGCGATGAGCTCGCCGCGGCCGATCACGATGACGTGCGCGGCGGTCTCTTCCATCTCGTTCATCAGGTGGCTCGACACGAAGACCGTCCGCCCTTCGGCGGCGAGGTCCTGCATCAGGGTCCTGATCCAGAAGATGCCCTCGGGGTCGAGGCCGTTGACCGGCTCGTCGAACAGCAGCGTCGGCGGGTCGCCCAGCAGGGCGGTCGCGATGCCGAGCCGCTGGTACATGCCGAGCGAGAAGTTGCCGACCTTCTTGCCCGCGACGTCGGTGAGGCCGACGGTGTCGAGCACCTCGTCCACCCGCTTGCGCGGGATGCCGCCGGCCTGTGCCACCCACTGCAGGTGCCGGTACGCCGTGCGCGCGCCGTGGACGGCCTTCGCGTCGAGCAGCGCCCCGACCTCCCGCATCGGCGCGGGCAGGTCCCGGTAGGGCTTGCCATTGACCGTGACCGAGCCGCCGCTGGGGGCGTCCAGGCCGAGGATCATCCGCATCGTGGTCGACTTGCCCGCGCCGTTGGGCCCCAGGAAACCGGTCACGACGCCAGGCTTGATGTCGAACGACAGGCCGTTGACGGCCGTCGTGTCCCCGTATCGCTTCGTAAGATCTCGTGCTGTGATCAAGCGCCTGCTCCGTATCCGATCCTGAAGTACCTGAGGACGAGTCAACCGGCTGCCACCACCGCCGGGCTAGTACACAAGGTCGCTTGTCACCGCAACCAAAGTTGCAACCCCCGTACTCGCGTGATCTTCCCAGCACCCGGCGCGACCGGCAACTCGGGAGAACGTCAACTTTCGATGGTCGGAAGACGACTTTCGAGGACTCACAACGCTGATCTCCGTGTGCTTGAATCGATCACAAGAGATTTCGCCGACCACTTTTCACGAGGAGTTTCCGATGGCCAAAGAACAAGGACGTCCCTTCGTTTCCCTCGTCATGGGACTGATTCTCGTCGCGGGCGGGGTCGCGATCATCATCAACGCGGGAGAGCACACCATCGGCGTGATCGGCGGCGGGGTCACCATCGTCGTGGGTCTGCTGTTCTTCGTGCGCAGCGCCACTTCCCGCAGGACGACGGCCGCCGGACGGCGCCGCTTCTTCATATCCTGAACACTCTGAACACCCTGGAAATCCTGAAAGCCTGCCATCGGCGGAACTCGGCGGCCGTCCTGGTGTCCCGGTCGGGGGGTCACCAGGACGGCCGCTTTCCGTTGTGAGCGAAGCTATTCGTCGCCGAGCGCCAGCCGCACGAGGTCGTCGACCGCCATCTCGCCGAACGCGTCGTCGTCGGGCGATTCCGGGGCCGGGCCGCCGTCGCGCAGCTTCAGCACCGCCTCCAGCAAGCCCGCCTCGCGGAACCGCGCGACCGGGATGGACGCCAGTGCCGCGCGGATCTCCTGGTCCTCGTCCGCCTCCTCCGACGGGACTTCAGCGGTTTCCGGGAACAGCTCCTCCCCCACGTAGCCGGCCAGCGCCGCCGGGGTCGGGTAGTCGAAGATCAGCGTCGCCGGCAGGCGGATCCCGCTCGCCGCGCTGAGGCGGTTGCGCAGCTCCACGGCGGTCAGCGAGTCGAAACCCAGCTCCTTGAACACCCTCAGCGGATCGACGGTCTCCGCGCCGCCGTAGCCCAGCACCGCGCCCACCTGCGCGCACACCAGCTCCAGCAGCGCCTGCTCGCGGTCTTCGCCGGACGTCCCGGCGAGCCGCTGACGGAGGTCGGCCTCCGCCGCTCCCGCGCCTGCCGTGCGGCGCCGGACAGCGGTCCGGACCACTCCGCGCAGCTGCTCCGGCACGTCCGCCGAGGCCAGCACGCGCGCGTCGACCAGCATCGGCACCAGCACGGCGTCGGGCGCCCCCAGCGCCGCGTCGAACAGCGCGAGGCCCTGCTCCGCGGGCAGCGGCGGCAGCCCGGACCGCGCCATGCGGCGCACGTCGGCGTCGGACAGGCTCGCCGTCATGCCGCCGGTGGGCAGCCACGGGCCCCAGGCGAGCGCCAGCGCCGGCCGTCCCGCCGATCGCCGTTGCCGGGCCAGGGCGTCCAGGAAAGCGTTTGCGGCCGCGTAGTTGCCCTGCCCCGGCGCCCCGAGGACGCCCGCCGCCGACGAGAACAGGACGAACGCGGACAGATCGAGGTCTCGTGTCAGCTCGTCCAGGTTCGCCGCCGCCGCGGCCTTCGGCCGCATTACGGCGTCCAGCCGCTCCGGGGTGAGCGCGCCGACGAGGCCGTCGTCGAGCACCCCGGCCGCGTGCACCACAGCGGTCAGCGGGTGCCGCTCCGGCACGTCGGCCAGCAGCTTCGCCAGCGCTTCCCGGTCCGCCGCGTCACACGCGACGACGGAAGTCTCAGCGCCGAGCGAGGACAGCTCGGCCTGCAGTTCCCCGACACCTTCGGCCGCCGGGCCGCGCCGGCTCGCCAGCAGCAGGTGCCGGACGCCGGAGCCCGCGAGGTGCCGGGCCAGCAGGCGCCCGAGCCCGCCGGTGCCGCCGGTGATCAGCACCGTGCCTTCCGGGTCGAGCGGCGCGGGCACGGTCAGCACCACCTTGCCGACGTGCTTCGCCTGGCTCACGTGCCGGAACGCCGCGGGCGCGCGCCGGACGTCCCAGGTGGTGACGGGCACCGGCGTCAGCACCCCGGCCTCGAACCACTCCAGCAGCCGGTCGAACAGCTCGCGGATCCGGTCGTACCCGGCCTCGACCAGATCGAACGCCTGGTACCGGACGCCGGGGTGCTCGGCCGCGACGCGCGCGGCGTCGCGCACGTCGGTCTTGCCCATCTCCAGGAAGCGGCCGCCTCGCGGCAGCAGCCGCAGGGACGCGTCCACGAACTCCCCGGCGAGCGAGTCGAGCACGACGTCGACGCCGCGTCCGCCGGTCGCCGCGCGGAACTCCGCCTCGAAGTCGAGCGTCCGCGACGACGCGATGTGGTCGTCCGCCAGGCCCGAAGCCCGCAGCGTGTCCCACTTGCCGGCGCTCGCGGTGCCGTAGACCTCGGCGCCGAGCTGCCGCGCGAGCTGCACCGCGGCCATGCCGACGCCGCCCGCCGCCGCGTGCACCAGCACGGCTTCGCCCGGTTGCACGTCACCGAGGTCGGTCAGGGCGTAGAGCGCGGTCAAGAACACCACCGGCATCGAAGCGCCCTGCGCGAACGACAACCCGGCGGGCAGCCGGCAGAGCATGCGCTCGTCGACCTCCGCGACCGGTCCGAACGCGCCGCCGAACATGCCCATCACGCGGTCGCCCGGCGCGAACCGGGTGACGCCGGCGCCGACCGCCGTGACGACCCCGGCGCCCTCCAGCCCCGGCGAGGTGGCCGGGCCCGGGTACATGCCGAGCGTGTTGAGCACGTCCCGGAAGTTCACGCCGGCGGCGCGCACGGAGATCCGCACCGCGCCCGGCGCGACCGGCTCGGCGAACTCGGGGCAGGGCACGACGGTCAGCCCGTCGAGGGTGCCGCGATCGGCGATGTCGACCCGCCAGTCCCCGGCCGGGACGGCGAGTGCGTCGACTTCCGCTGCCTTGGCCAGCCGCGCCACCCGGATCACACCCGAGCGGACCGCGACCTGGTTCTCGCCCACGGTCAAGGCGGCGCCCGGTTCGGCTGAGCCGTCGGAGTCCACCAGCACGAAACGGCCGGGGTGCTCGGACTGCGCCGAACGCACCAGGCCCCACACCGCGGCGAGGGCGGGATCGGCCGGGCCGTCGCCTTCTTCGGTGACGACCGCCCCCGAAGTCAGCAGCGCGAGCTTGGCCGCGGCGAAGCGCTCGTCGGCGAGCCAGGCCTGCACGAGGGCGAGCACGTCGTGCGTCGCCTCGCGCACCGGCCGGGTGGCGAAGGGGACCACGACGACGTCCGGGATGTCGGTGACGTCGGCGAGCGAGTCGGCCACCGTCCACGACGGGTCGACGACGTCGCCGTCGTGGACGGGCCAGGTGAGCCGGTACAGCGCGTCCGGACGGGCCACGAGCTGGTCCGGCGAGAACTCCCGCAGAGCCAGGGAATCCACGGTCGCCACGGCCCGGCCGGCGGAGTCGGCGATCGTGATCGCGAGGGACTCGGCGCCGGTCTTGGTGAGCCGTACCCGCAGGCCGCGCGCGCCTTCGGCGTGCAGCGACACCCCGCGCCAGGAGAACGGCAGCCTGCCGTTCGGCGCGGGCGCGAACGGCAGGAACGCCGCCGCGTGCAGGACCGCGTCGAGCAGCGCCGGGTGCAGCCCGAACGCCGACGCGTCCGCACCCTCGGGCAGCTCGACCTCGGCGTAGACGTCTTCGCCGTGCTTCCAGGCCTTCCGCAGGCCCTGGAAGACGGGCCCGTAGCCGAATCCGCTGTCCGCGAGCCGGTCGTAGAGCCCGTCCGTCTCGAGCGGCTCCGCGCCCGCGGGCGGCCACGCGGTGAGGTCGTCGCCGCGCGCCGGGACCGCCGGGGTCAGCACGCCGCTCGCGTGCAGCGTCCACGGGCTGTCGGGGGCCGCGTCCTCGGTGCGCGAGTGGATGGTCAGGGAGCACGCGCCGGATTCGTCCGGTGCGCCGGTCAGGACCTGAAGCCGGACGCCGCCGGTCGCGGGCAGCACCAGCGGTGCCCCGAGCGTCAGTTCCTCGAGCTGGGTGCACCCGGCGCGGTCGCCCGCGTCGACGGCGAGGTCGACGAACGCCGTCCCGGGGAAGAGCACCGAACCGCCGATGCCGTGGTCGGCGAGCCAGGGGTGGGTGCGCAGGGAAAGCCGGCCGGTGCCGAAGAAGCCCGCGGACCCGGCCAGTTCGGCGGTGGCGCCGAGGAACGGGTGCGGGCTGGCCGAGAGCCCCGCGGTCGCGACGTCCCCGGAGCGCCCCGAAGATGCGCCGGGCCAGAAGCGTCGGCGCCGGAAGGGGTAGGTGGGCAGGTCGACCCGGCGGCCGGCCGGGTGCAGCGTGGTCCAGTCCGGGGAGAAGCCGTGCACGTGGGCCTCGGCGACCGCGGTCAGCAGGGTCTCGACGTCCGGTCGCCGGGGTCGTTGAGTCGCGGTGACGAAGACATCGCCGTCGACGCAGTCCCCGACCATGGCGGCGAGCACGGCGTCCGGCCCCACCTCGACGAACCGGGTGACCCCGCTCGCCACCAGCCGGCTGACGCCGTCGGCGAACCGGACGGTGTCCCGCACGTGGCGGACCCAGTGCTCGGGATCGGTGGCGTTCGAGACCAGTCCGATCTTCGGGTCCTGATAGGACAGTCCACGGGCGACCTCGCGGAACTGCGCGAGCATCGGGTCCATCAGCGGGGAGTGGAAGGCGTGGCTGGTGCGCAGCCGTTTGGTTTCCCGGCCCAGCCGCGTGAAGTGCGCCGCGATGCCGAGGACGTCTTCCTCCACACCGGACACGACGACCGACGCCGGGCCGTTGACGGCGGCCAGGTCCGCCGACGCCGTGAGCAGCGGCCGGACCTCCTCCTCGGTCGCCCGCACGGCCACCATCGCGCCGGTCGCGGGTAGTTCCTGCATGAGCCGGCCACGCGCGGCGACCAGCGTGCAGGCGTCGTCCAAGGTCAGGACACCCGCCACGTGAGCGGCCGCGAGTTCGCCGATCGAGTGACCCAGCACGAAGTCCGGCGTCAGCTCCCAGGACTCCAGCAGCCGGAACAGCGCCACTTCGAAGGCGAAGAGTGCGGGCTGGGTGAACTGCGTCCGATCGAGTCGCTCGCCGCCTTCGGCGATCACCTCGCGCAGGGGGAGGTCGAATCGCGCGCAGGCCGCGTCGAAAGCTTCCGCGAAAACCGGGAACTCCTCGCGCAGGGCGAGTCCCATGCCCACGCGCTGGGCGCCTTGGCCGGTGAACAGGAACGCCGAGCGGCCCTCGTCGGCGACGCGGCCGCGCACGACACCGGGGCCTTCGCCGCCCTCGGCCAGCAGCCGCAGGTTCCGCACGGCGGTGTCCCGGTCGGGCACCGCCACCACGGCGCGGTGGTCGAACGCCGTGCGCGCGGCCAACGCGGAACCGAGGGCGTCGAAGTCTTCCGCTACCCAGGGAAGCAGCGCCGCGGCCTGCGCGGCCAGTGCCGCCTCGGTGTGCCCGGAAAGCGGCCACAGCGGCAGCGCCGACTCGTCCACAGTGGACTCGCCCGGCGGGGACGCCGGGGCCTGCTCCAGCACGACGTGGGCGTTGGTGCCGCTGAAGCCGAACGCGGACACCGCGGCGCGGCGGGGCCGTCCGGCGGCGGGCCACGCGACGGGCTCGGTCAGCAGCCGGACGTGCCCGGCGGTCCAGTCGACCCGCTCCGAGGGGACGTCGGCGTGCAGCGTGCGCGGCAGCACCTCGTGGTTCAGCGAGAGGACCATCTTGAGCACGCCGGCGACCCCGGCGGCGGCCTGGGTGTGGCCGAGGTTGGACTTGATCGCGCCGAGCCACAGCGGCCGATCCTCCGAACGATCCTGCCCGTAGGTGGCGAGCAGCGCCTGGGCCTCGATCGGATCGCCGAGCCGGGTGCCGGTGCCGTGTGCCTCGACAGCGTCCACCTCGGACGGCGTGAGCCCGGCGTCGGCGAGGGCGGCGAGGATGACGCGTTGCTGCGAAGGCCCGTTCGGGGCGGTGAGCCCGTTGCTCGAGCCGTCCTGGTTCACCGCCGAGCCGCGTAGCACCGCGAGCACGCGACGGCCGTTGCGCTGAGCGTCGGAAAGCCGTTCCAGGAGCAGGATTCCGGCGCCCTCCGACCAGCCGGTGCCGTCGGCCGCCTCACCGAAGGCCTTGCAGCGGCCGTCCTCGGCCAGGCCGCGCTGCCGGCTGAACTCCACGAACCCGGCCGGCGTGGACATCACGGTGACCCCGCCGGCCAGCGCCAGCGAGCACTCGCCGGACCGCAGCGACTGCGCCGCGAGATGGAGGGCGACGAGCGACGACGAGCACGCCGTGTCGACGGTGACCGCCGGGCCTTCGAGCCCGAAGGTGTAGGAGACCCGGCCGGAGAGCACGCTCGCCGCGTTGCCGGTGCCGAGGTGCCCGGCGACCTCGTCCGCCGAGTCCCGCAGCAGGGACGAGTAGTCCTGGCCGTTGGTCCCGGCGAAGACGCCGGTGCGGCTGCCGCGCAGCGCCGACGGGTCGATCCCGGCGCGCTCGAACGCGTCCCAGGAGGTCTCCAGCAGCAGCCGCTGCTGCGGGTCCATGGCGACGGCTTCGCGCGGCGACACCTCGAAGAACTCCGGGTCGAACCCGGCCGCGTCGTCGAGGAAGCCGCCTTCCCGCGTGTAGCAGGTACCGGGGTGGTCGGGGTCCGGGTGGTAGAGCGCGTCGAGGTCCCAGCCGCGGTCGCCGGGGAACGGCGCGATGACGTCCCGCCCGCTTTCGAGGAGGTCCCACAGCTGCTCGGGCGTGCTGACCCCACCGGGGAAGCGGCAGCTCATCGCCACGATCGCGATGGGCTCGTCGGCGGCCCGATCGCTCGTCTCCGCGGGCCTGAGATCGGCCGCGCCCAGGAGGTGCTCGGCGAGCGCGCGCGGCGTCGGGTGGTCGAACACGAGGGTCGAAGGCAGGGTCAGGCCGGTCTCGCGGCCGAGGGCGTTGCGCAGCTCGACCGCGGTCAGCGAGTCGAAGCCGAGGTCGGCGAAGGGCCGGTCCGCGCGCACGGACGCCGTCGACGCATGGCCGAGCACCGCGGCCACCTGGGCCCGGACCAGGTCCAGGGCGGCGGCGGGATCGCCGGCGAGCAGCGCGGCGGGGGCGGGCCGTTCTCCGGCGAGCCCGCCGAGCAGCGGCCGGGTGGTGTCCAGGTCGTCGGCGGCGAAGTCGATCGGCACGACGAGCGCGTCGGGGCTCGCGAGGGCCCGGTCGAACAAGCGCAGTGCGTCGCGGGCGGGCAACGGCCGCACACCGCCCTGGCGCATCCGGGCGACGTCGGCGTCGGTGAGCTGCCCGGTCATCCCGCCGTCGGGCACCCAGGGGCCCCAGGCCAGCGACACCGCGGGCAGGCTGAGCTCGCGCCGGTGCGCGGCGAGGGCGTCGAGGAACGTGTTGGCCGCCGCGTAGTTGCCCTGCCCGGCACCGCCGAGGACCCCGGCGGCGGACGAGAAGAGGACGAACGCGGACAGGCCTTCGGTGAGCTCGTGCAGGTGCCAGGCCGCGTCGAGCTTGGGCCGCAGGACGGCGTCGAGCCGCTCCGGGGTCAGCGAGGAGACGACGCCGTCGTCGAGCACCCCGGCCGCGTGCACCACCGCGGTGAGCGGGCCGACCTCGCCGAGCAGCCCGGCCAGGGCTGCCCGGTCCGAGACGTCGCAAGCGGCGAGGACGACTTCGGCGCCTTCCGCGGCCAGTTCGGCCTCGAGTTCGCGCGCGCCCGGCGCCTCCGGTCCCCGCCGGCTCACGAGCACGAGCCGGCGCACGTCGTGCGCGCGGACCAGGTGCCGGGCCAGAACGCCGCCGAGCGAGCCGGCCCCGCCGGTGATGAGCACCGTCCCGTCGAGACGGACGCCGGGTTCGTCCGAAGTGGACTCCACGAGCCGGGGCACGGTGACTTCGCCCCCGGCATGAGTCGCCTCCGGCTCGTCGATGGCGAACGCGGCCGGCAGTTCGGCGGCGTCGGCCAGGACGAACCGGCCGGGGTGTTCGGCCTGCGCGGAGCGGACCAGGCCCCGCACCGCGGCACCGGCGAGCCCCCGGGTGACGAACACCAGCTTGGACTTCGCGTAGCGGTCGTCGGCCAGCCAAGTCTGCAGCAGCCGCAGGGCTTCCCGCGTCCGGCGGTGAGCGGACTCGACGACGTCACCTTCGGCCTCGCACCGGAAGAAGACCACCGGCGGGACGTCCGCGGCCGGGTCCAGCTCGTGCCAGTCGACCGCCGGGCTGGTGGCGGTGGCCGGGACCTGCTCGACGCGGTACAGCGCACCGGCCGGCTTGACGGCCCGCTGCCCATCCAGCCAGTAGCGTTCCCGCTGGAAGGCGTAGGTCGGCAGGTCCACGACCCGGGCGCCCCGTCCGGCGAACACGGCCGCCCAGTCGGGGCTGAACCCGGCGACGTGCAGCCGGCCGACGGCTTCGGTGAAGGTGCGCACCTCGTCGCGGTCCCGGCGCAGGACGGGAACCACCACCGCGTCCGGCACGCAGTCCCCGGCCATCGCGGCGGCCGCGCCACCGGGGCCGGGCGTCACGAAGCGGGTCACCCGGTTCGCGGCGAGCCAGCGCATCCCGTCGTGGAATCGCACGGTGGCGCGGACGTGCCCCACCCAGTACTCCGCCGAGCCGACGTCGGCCGGTTCGCCGGTCACGTTCGACACCACGGGGATCTTCGGCGTTGTGTACGTGACGGTCTTCGCGACCGCGCGGAACTCCGCCAGGATCGGGTCCATGTGCGGCGAGTGGAACGCGTGGCTCACGCGCAGCCGCTTCGCCTCGGCGAACCGCCCGGCGATCTCCTCGACGGCGTCGGCGTCCCCGGAGACGACCACGGCCGCGGGCCCGTTGACCGCCGCGATGGCGACACCGTCGCGCAGCAGCGGCCGGACCTCGTCTTCGGTGGCGCGCAGGGCGACCATCGCCCCCTCCGCGGCCACGGACTGCATGAGCCGCGCTCGCGCGGCGACCAGCCGGCACGCGTCGGCGAGGCCGAACACCCCGGCGACGTGCGCGGCGGCCAGCTCGCCGATCGAGTGGCCCAGGACGAAGTCCGGGGTCAGGCCCCAGGAGACGAGCAGCCGGTGAAGCGCGACCTCCACGGCGAACAGCGCGGGCTGGGTGATCTCGGTGCGGCCGAGCGCGTCGCCGTCCTCGGCGAAGACCAGCTCTCGCAATCCGGGCACCCCGGCGGCCGCGAAACCCGCGCAGATCTCGTCGAAGGCTTCGGCGTAGGCGGGGAACGCGGCGTACAGCTCACGCCCCATACCGGGCTGCTGCGCACCTTGGCCCGCGAAGACGTAAGCCGTCTTGCCCGGGTGGGTTTCGCCGACGGGCGCACGCCCTTCGGCCAGCTCTACGAGTCCTTCGCGCAGTTCCTCGGCCGTTTCCGCGAGCACGACGGCACGGTGCTCGAACGCGGCGCGGGTCGTGGCCAGCGAATAGGCGACGTCGACCGGCCGGTGATCGTCCACATGCGACAGCAAACGGGTGGCTTGCTCGCGCAGCGCCTCGGGACTCTTCGCCGACAGGACCGCGGGAACGAGTCCCGCCGAGCCGGTCTCTTCGACGGGCTCGGTTTCAGGCGCCTGCTCGATGATCGTGTGCGCGTTGGTGCCGCTCACGCCGAAGGACGAGACCCCGGCACGGCGCGGCCGCTCGCCCGCCGGCCACGCGACGGCCTCCTGCAGCAGCTCGACCTCGCCCGCGTCCCAGTCCACTTTGGACGAAGGGACCTCGGCGTGCAGGGTGCGCGGCAGCAGCTCGTTGCGCAGCGCCATCACCATCTTGATCACGCCGCCGACGCCGGCCGCGGCCTGCGTGTGGCCGAAGTTCGACTTCGCCGAGCCCAGCCACAGCGGTGCCCCGCCCGCGCGTTCGCGGCCGTACGTCGCCAGCAGCGCCTGCGCCTCGATCGGGTCGCCCAGCGTGGTCCCGGTGCCGTGGCCTTCGACGACGTCGACGTCCGCGGCGGACAGCCCCGCGTCGGCGAGCGCGGCGCGGATGACGCGCTGCTGCGAAGGCCCGTTCGGTGCGGTGAGCCCGCTGCTCGCACCGTCGGAGTTGACGGCCGAGCCGCGCACCACCGCCAGCACCGGGTGGCCGTTGCGCCGCGCGTCCGAAAGCCGCTCCAGCAAGAGGAACCCGGCGCCTTCCCCCCAGCCCGTGCCGTCGGCGGCGTCGGCGTACGAGCGGCACCGGCCGTCCGGGGAAAGGCCGCGCTGCCGGCTGAAGCCGATGAACGTCACCGGCGTCGACATCACCGCGACGCCGCCGGCCAGCGCCAGCGAGCAGTCACCCCGCCGCAGCGCCTGCGCGGCCCAGTGCAGCGCGACGAGCGACGACGAACAGGCGGTGTCGACGGTGACCGCCGGGCCTTCGAGCCCGAAGGTGTAGGCCACCCGGCCGGACGCGATGCTGGCGGCGCTTCCGTTGCCCACATAGCCTTCCAGGCTCGCGGGCAGCTCGGTCAGGCGCGTGGCGTAGTCGTTGTACATCACCCCGGCGAACACGCCGGTGCTGCTGCCACGCAGCGACGCCGGGTCGATGCCGCCGCGTTCGAAGGCTTCCCAAGCAGTCTCGAGCAGCAGCCGCTGCTGCGGGTCGATCGTCTGCGCCTCGCGCGGGGAGATGCCGAAGAACTCCGGGTCGAACTCGTCCGCGTCGTGCAGGAAACCACCGTGGCGGGTGTAGCACTTCCCGGCGCGGTCCGGGTCCGGGTCGTAGAGCGCGTCGAGGTCCCAGCCGCGGTTGACGGGGAACCCCGAGATCGCGTCGCGGCCCGAGGCCACGACGTCCCAGAGGTCCTCCGGCGACCGGACGCCGCCGGGGAACCGGCAGCTCATCCCCACGATCGCGATCGGCTCGTGCTCCCGGTCCTCCGCGTCGCGCAGCCGCTCGCGCGTCCGGTAGAGGTCCGCGGTGACCTTCTTGAGGTACCCGCGCAGCTTGTCGTCGTCGCTCATGCCTTTTCTCCGTCGGTGGACCGCACGGCGCGCTCGAGCACGTCCGCCGCCTTCTTCGCGCCCCCGGACGCCTTGATGGCGGCCCGCATCCGCGCGACCTCGGCCGCCACGGCCGCGTCGGCGGCGACGGCCAGGACGGCGTCGCGCACGTCGTCACCCGTCACGTCGCCGAGCAGCGCGCGGCCCAGCCCCAGCCGCTCGACCTGCTGCGCCGTCACCCGCGCCTCCGGCCGCTGCGGCACGGCGACCACGGGGACGCCGTGGCCGAACGCGTCCATCAGGGACCCCGTCCCCGCCTGGCAGACGACGACGTCGGTGTGCGGCAGGACCGCGCGGTGGTCGAGCCAGGAGTGCAGCTCGACGTTGTCCGGCATGGCCGCCGCGACGTCGTCGCCGACGTGCCCGGCGGTCGTCATCACGACCCGCCAGCCGGTGCCCGCGAACGCCTGCCCGCAGGCGGTGAAGAACCCGGGGTTGCTGTTGGACGAGGTGCCCAGCGACACCAGGACGACGGGGACGTCTTCGGCGGGCGCGGCCCAGCCGTCGGCGGCCGCGCCGTCGTCGCCGGTCGGGCCGACGAAGACGAACTCGTCGCCGAAGCACTCCGGGCGGGGCTGGAAGGCGCGGGGCACGAACACGAGGTTCGCCACGACCTCGCCGCCGCCGGGCGGGAACTCCGGCGGGGTGTCCAGGCCGAACTTCCCGAGCAGGGCCGTGATGCGCTCGCCGCACGCCGCCAACGCGGGGTGGGCGGGATCGAGCGGCGGGCCGTCGAGCTCGGTCTCGCTGCCGTTGAGGGGAACCTCGTCGTTGCCGCCGAAGCCGGCGAACAGGCGGACGACACCGCAGCCCGCGCGCCGCGCGACCAGCGTGCCGACATCGGTGCTCAGCACGTCCTGGACCACGAGGTCGACCGGGCGGTCCGCGAACTCCGGCCACGCGGTGGCGAGCGGGGCGTAGGCCTCGTCGAGGTAGTGCGCGAGGACCTCGGCGAGGTCGTCGGCGGTGTGCACGTCCGGCATCGACTCCGGGAACACCGACGGGTAGGGCACCACTCTCGCTCCGGTCTCCGCGACGACGCCGGCGAACCGCTCGGCGACGACGTACGACACGTCGTGCCCGCGCGAAAGCAGCTCGCGCACGACCGGCAGCGTCGGCCGGAGGTGACCGAAGCCCGGAAAACCGAAGAAGGCGACATGCCCGGCGGAGACGTCCACGCCGGTCACCCTAGGTCGGCCGGGAGCGCCGACCCGGGCGTGCACAGGAAATCCGGTGAATCGCCTAGTGTCACCGCGGCGGCCGGCCAAAGACCAGCATTCCTCCTAGTTTCTCCCCGCTACAACTAGGACATCCCGTCCGCCGGCCACGCGAGGTGAAAATCCATGGAGCGTCACACTGGAACCGGCTTGCTCCGCAAACCGGACGTGACGTTGCCACACCGGCTCGCCAAGTCCGCGGCCGCAACCGACGGTGTCGCGACGCCGAACGCCGTGGTGGCCAAGTGGATCGAGGACCGCAACCTCGCCCACCGCCACGAGGTCCGCCGGATCGAGTTCGGCCAGCTCCGGCAGTGGGGTTTCGACCCCGGCTCCGGGAACCTGCGGCACGAAAGCGGCCGCTTCTTCGGCGTCGAGGGGCTCGAGGTCGACACCGACCACGGCCCGGTGACGCACTGGTCGCAGCCGATCATCAACCAGCCGGAAATCGGGATCCTGGGCATTCTCGTCAAGGAGATCGACGGCGTCCTGCACTGCCTGATGCAGGCGAAGTCCGAGCCGGGCAACGTCAACGGCGTCCAGGTCTCGCCGACGGTCCAGGCGACCAAGAGCAACTACACCCGCGTGCACGGCGGGCGGCCGGTCCCCTACCTCGACCACTTCCGCGACCCGGACCCGGAAACCGTGCTCGCCGACGTCCTGCAGTCGGAACAGGGTTCCTGGTTCTACCGCAAGCGCAACCGGAACATGATCGTCGAAGCCGCGGAGTTCGCCGGTGAGGACGACCTGCCCGACGACTTCCGCTGGCTCACCCTCGGCCAGCTGCACGAGCTGCTCCGGCACGACAACCTGGTCAACATGGACGCCCGCACGGTGCTGTCCTGCATGCCGGGCGGGCTCGAAGGCCACGAAGCCGACGCCGTGAGCGACCTCGCCGCGGCGATCGCGCGTTCCTCGGCCCAGCCCACCGGCAGCCTGCACACCCGCACCGAGGTGCTCAGCTGGATCACCTCGCGCCAGGCCCAGCACGTCGTGCGCACCAGCCCGCTCCCGCTGGGCAAGGTCGCGAACTGGGTCCGGACCCCGGCCGAGATCTCGCACGAGCTGGGCCTGTACTTCAGCATCATCGCCGTCGACATCACCACCAACGGGCGCGAAGTCGCGCAGTGGACCCAGCCGCTGGTCCGCCCGCACGGCGCGGGCGTGGTGGCCCTGCTGGTGAAACGCGTCGACGGGGTGCTGCACGCCCTGCTCAACGCGCGGGTCGAGCCCGGTTACCTCGACGTGGTGGAGCTGGCGCCGACCGTGCAGTGCACCCCGGACAACTACGTGCTCACGCCGGCCGCGGACCGTCCGCCGTTCCTCGACATGGTGCTGGGCAGACGCGAAGACCAAGTGCTCTTCTCCGCCCAGCTTTCCGAAGAAGGCGGCCGGTTCCACCACGCGTACAGCGACTACCAGATCATCGAGGTGCCCGCGGACTTCCCGGACGCCGGCCTGGCCGACTTCCGGTGGCTCACCCTCAACCAGCTCAACGAGCTGCTGCGGCACAGCCACTACGTCAACGTGCAGGCCCGCAGCCTGATCGCGTGCCTGCGGGGGCTGCGGTGAGCCGGGCCCTGCGGCTCGGTGCGCTGGGCTGCTCGTCGATCGCCGCGCGGCGCACGCTGCCCGCCGCGGCCGCGGTGGCGGAGCTTGCGCTGACCGCCGTCGCGGCCCGCTCGCCGGAGAAGGCCGCGGAGTTCGCCGCGCGCTTCCACGCCACCGCGACGACCTACGACGAGCTGCTGGAGCGCTCCGACGTCGACGCCGTGTACGTCTCCCTGCCGACCAGCCTGCACCACGAGTGGGCCAGAAAAGCCCTGCTGGCCGGGAAACACGTGCTGTGCGAGAAGCCGCTCACGCTCAACCTCGAGCAGGCCGAGGACCTGGCCGGGCTGGCCACGAAGCAGAACCTGGTGCTGCGCGAGAACTTCACGTTCATCCACCACCCCCAGCACACGCGGGTGCGCGACCTGCTCGACGCCGGGCGCCTCGGCGACCTGCGGACGTTCACCGCGTCGTTCGGCATCCCGCCGCTGCCCGCCGACGACATCCGCTACCAGCCCTCGCTCGGCGGCGGGGCGCTGCTCGACGTCGGCGTCTACCCGCTGCGCGCGGCCCTTTTCCTGCTGGGCCCCGACCTCCGGGTCACCGGCGCCACCCTGCGGTTCGACGAAGGCGGCGTGGACGTCGCCGGGCACGCGCTGCTCACCTCGGCGAGCGGCGTCACCGCGTCCCTCGACTTCGGGTTCCAGCACAGCTACCGCTCGCGCTACGAGCTCTGGGGCAGCGCCGCCGCGCTCTCGCTGGACCGCGCCTTCACGCCGCCGCCGGGCCGCCAACCGGTGCTGCGCATCGAAGAACAGGACCACGTCGAGGAAATCTGGCTGCCCCCGGCGCACCAGTTCGAGCTGTCGCTGCGCTCGTTCGCCGTCGCCGCGCTGGCCGGGCGCGACGACTCCGAGGCGGCCTGGCTCGCCTCTTCCGTGGACACCGCGCGGCTCGCCGACGACGTCTTCTCGAACGCGGCCGGGGTGGCCGACGACCGGACGGTGGCCCGCTGATGGAGATCATCGGGAACGGCTTCATCGCGCACCACACCCGGCAGCACTTCGGCGACCGGTACCCGGACGTCACCCTCATCGCGGCGGGCGTCTCGACGGTGCTCGTCGACGACGTGTCCGCGTTCCAGCGCGAGTCCACGCTCGTCTACGACGTGATCGACCGCTGCCGGGCCGCCGGCCGCACGGTGATCTTCCTGTCCACCGCCTCGACCGGCATGTACGGCGCCGACCAGTCGGTCGGCAGCGAGGGCGGCGCGGTCTTCCCGCTCACGCCCTACGGCCGGCACAAGCTGTGCCTCGAACACGTCTGCGCACTCTCCGGGGCGCGCTGGCTCGTCCTGCGGCTGTCGCACATCGTCGGGCCGGGCCAGGCGTCGCACCAGCTGCTGCCGTCCCTGACGCGCCAGGTGCTCTCGGGCTCGGTCACGCTGCACTCCGGCGTCTCCCGGGACCTGCTCGACGTCGGCGACATGATGCGGATGATCGACTCGCTGCTCGGCCAGGGCATCCGCGACGAGGTCGTCAACGTGGCGTCCGGCCGGTCCGAGACCATCGAGGACATCGTCGACGGGCTGGAGGAGCGGCTCGGCACGCGGGCCGAGCGCAAGCTGGTCGACATGCCGGCCAAGCGCGGCGACGTGCGGATCGAAAAGCTGCGGTCCCTGGTCACCGGCTTCGACGACTTCGGCATCGGCCCGGGCTACCTGAAGGTGCTGCTGGACCGCAACATCGACGAGCTGGCCGCGAGCGCCCGCCGTCACCTCGAGGCCGCCGCCGTGGTCGGCGCCTGACCCGTTTCCGTCCCTTGTGGACAATCTCGTTTCTTCTTCGTGCTTGCGGCACGACGTCCGGCGCACCGTACTGGGGGCTGGGTGCACCGGACGTCGTACCTCGCAGGCGGGAGGGGGGAGTGCTCCCGCCGGGTCTTCGGTCGCCCGCTCAGGGCGGCGTGGCAGGGGAAGAATCCGGCTCGGCGTTCCCGCGCTCGCTCATCGGTTTTCCCCTCCCTCGGGCGCACCGCCCGCGCGGTGCTCCCGTGATCAGCTAACCGGGCGCGGTCGTGGTACGGCTAGCGGAAAAGGTCGCTGCCGCTGACAACCTAAGTTGATCGGTCCTGGGATGAGTAGTCCACGAACGGAGCAGCAAGCATCTTCCGAATTGCGACTTTCGGGTTCCGTGCGGGCATTCCCGTGCGCAAAAGAATCGCGTTGCTCCGAATGCCGCACCTGTACGGGAGGGCAGGCTCGGCGGCCGCTCGTACCCCACGTGACCAGGTGGTCTTGACCACGTCGGGGCGGCGTACCTAGCGTTCGGCGACCCCCACCCCGCGGACACGTGCTCGCCGCCACCGCACGTCACCGCCCTCCCCCAGGAGGCGCCATGTTGTCCAGGCGTACCTTCGTCACCGCCGGCCTCGCCGCCGCCGTGACCAGCGCGCCACTGTGGTCTGCCGTCACCGCGCCGAGAGCGCGGGCCGCGGCGGCCCTGCCGTTGACCCTGAAGAACAATTCGGGCAGCGGAACCGTCTACGCCTACATCAGCGGCGCGGACACCTCCGGCCGGCCCGGCTTCGTCACCGCCAACGGCCAGTTCCAGCGGCTGTCCAACCCGTCCTCGCCGGTGACCCCGATCCCCGACTACGCCATCCCGCTGGGCGGCTCCGGGTCCCAGGTCACGGTGATGCTGAACGACTACATCATCGGCGGCCGGGTGTGGTTCTCGGCGGACAAGAAGCTCCAGTTCTTCGTCAACCCGGGCCCCGGCCTGGTGCAGCCCGCCTTGACCAGCTCGGACCCCAACTGGCAGACGAACTGGACGTTCTGCGAGTTCACTTACAACAGCGCGAACCTCTACGCGAACATCAGCTACGTCGACATGGTGGCGCTGCCGGTGTCGATGGCGACGACGGGAGCGGCCGGGGCGCAGTCGGTCAGCCCGCTGCCGGACGGCGCGCTCGGCGCCATCGCGGACGGGCTGCGCGCCCAGCACAACACCGACGGGGCGCCGTGGGACCGGCTGGTCGTCACCGACGCGTCCGGCAAGCTGGTCCGGGTGCTCGCGCCCGGCCACTCCCCCACCGACTTCGGCGGCTACTGGACCGGCTACCTGAACGCCGTGTGGGACCACTACCGCAGCACGCCGCTGACGATCAACGGCCAGGGCAGCATCGGCTCGTACACGGGCACGGTCAGCGGCGACGCGATCGTGTTCGCCGGCCTGAACACCAACGGCGTCCCGTTCACCAAACCGAGCGCGATCGACATCTTCGGCTGCGCGAGCGGACCGCTGTACAACTCCGGCGGGGACGCGCGCGGCGCGATCGCCGCCCGGCTCGCGGCCGCGCTCAACCGCAGCAGCCTGCTGGTTTCGGGCGGGAACAACCAGCCCGACGGCGTCCCGCCTTCCCAGTATTACCGGGACGCGACGACGAACCACTACGCGCGCCTGGTCCATCAGCACGCGTCGATCGGCTACGCCTTCCCGTACGACGACGTCGGCCCGACGGGCGCCCAGCCGGTCGACGGCCACCTCCAGGACCCGGCGCCGACGTCCTGGACGGTGGCGCTCGGCCCGGGCGCGGGCGGCGGCACCGGGCCCGGTCCCGGCGGCACGAGCGCTTACTCGACGATCCAAGCGGAGTCCTACAGCGCCCAGAGCGGCACGCAGAACGAAGGGTGCAGCGACACCGGCGGCGGCACCGACGTCGGGTGGATCGCGGGAGGTGACTGGCTGAAGTACAGCGGCCTCGACTTCGGGTCGAGCTCGCCGCGCCAGTTCGTGGCCCGCCTGGCCTCCGGCGCGGCGGCCGGCGTGAGCGGCGCGATCCTGGCGCGCCTGGACAGCACGTCGGGGCCGGTGCTCGCGGAGATCGACTTCGGGAACAACGGCGGCTGGCAGAACTGGCAGACGGTGCCGGCGAACATCGTCGGGTCCGCGACGGGCGTGCACGACGTCTACCTGACGTTCGGCGGCGGCTCGGCGGACTTCGTGAACATCAACTGGTTCACCTTCACGCGGTGACCGGCGGGCCGGGGGCCACGGCCCCCGGCCCGGTGGGTCACGGCGTCCAGGGTGAGCTGACCAGCCAGCTCACGTCGTCGTTGTACGAGGTGGCGTTGTCGAACGTGTTGGCCCCGCCGTTGCTGGCGATGTACCCGACGTTGGCGTAGTGGCGGACGTACCGGTCGGCGTAGTTGGCCGACCTCAGCGAGGTGCCCTGGCCGTTGCGGCCGGCTTCGGGGCAGAACGTCGCGTCCTGGGCGAACAGCGAACTCCCGTCGTTCGCGTTGAGGTACAGCTGGAAGTTCTGGTGCCGCAGGTACTGCCCGGCGGTGTTCTTGGATTCGAACGACACGCACGACGCGTTGCCGAGCCCGGCGCGCACGATCCAGGACGCATTGCCTTTCTCCGTGGTGGAAGTCGCGTTGGTGACCACCGCGGTGTCCACCCCGGCGCCGGTGTGGTGGATGTACCGGTCCGTGCAGCACGCCGTGGTCGCGCGCAGGGACACGGTCGAGCCGGGGGTCAGCCCGCTGCCCGCACTGCCGACGCTGTAGCCCGCCGCGGTGATGTTGGCCTGCACGGCGTTCTCGGTGGCGTCCGACGGGTAGCCGGACGTCATCACGCCCTCGTAGAAGGTGCCGCGGGCGCCGACGCTGTTGTCGCCGCCGATGCCCAGGATGATCGCGCCTTCCTTCTTCATCGGGTTGTACCCCGAGGCGTTGGGCCGGGCCCCGTTGTAGAACGTCGACACGCCGCCCGACTGCGCGTTGCCGCCCCGGATCGCCCAGTGGTTGGGCTCGCCCTTGACGATCGCCGTCAGGAACCGGTGGCTGATGGACGGGTCGTTGGCGTTGTAGCCGGGGTTGATTCCGGAGAACAGGCCGTTTTCGAGGTCGGCCATGATCCACGGGCCGTTCCCGCTGCCGTAGCCCCAGACCTTGATGTTGCCGAAGTAGATGGCCTCCATGGTGCCGTTGCCGTTGTCCCGGCTGTTGCGCTCGGCGTTGCCGTAGTCGAAGCAGCAGCCGCCGTTGAAGTGCGTGCCGTCGAAGACGGAGTACATGCCCTCCGGCTGGTCACCGGTGGCGACGCCGTTCGTGTTGTTGTTGCGATAGCCGGTTCCGGGCGCGACGTAGACGCCGTAGGCCTTGTGGCCGCCGACGGTGATGGGAGCCGCGGTCGCGTTCGCGAGGTTGTCGTAGCCGCCGGCGGCCGGACCGTTGAACCCGCCGGGAGGCGCCTGGGTGAGCCGGTTGTTCCGGCCGCTCTGGTCGTAGATGACGGTGATGAGACAGGTGGTGCCGGCGCAGAAGGAGTCCTGGGCGGCGGCGTTCGCGACCCCGCCCGCGCTGAGCGGGCCGATGTCACGGGTGCCGTTGTCCGAGGCCCGCCGGACTTGGTAGAGCGGGCCGGTGTAGGCACCGTAGAGCGCGCGAGTGGTGCTGTGCGCGGCCACGCAAGGCGTACCCCCGCTCGCGTAGATGTCGCACGGCCCCTGCGTGGCGGCCTGCGAGGTACCGGTGGCGGCGACCAGTCCCCCGGCGAGGGTGACCACCGCGGCGGCGATCCGGGAAATCGTCCGCAAACGGCGATTCTTCAGCCGTGGAGTCATATTCGATTCCTCCGTTGCAGTGAGAACAGCTGGCAAATCTTCGAACGACAGCAGAACCGGGCTCTGCCGGAACGCAATGGCCCCGGCGGCGCGCAGCTTCGACACCCGTGCTCGCACAGCGCGGCACGGGTGGATCCGGTGAAAGACTGCTATTTCAGGACAAAACGGGCGCCGACGCGCGCTCTTGCGCGAGGATTCCGCCACTCAGCCCGATATCGGGAAGCGGTCCGGCAATGCGGCTTCATTGGCATCTCTCCGACTCCGTCGTCGAACCAGGCCTAATGTTAGCGCTAACATTCTGTCGTACGCTTGAATTGTGGGCGCTCACCGGCCGGGCGTCAAGAGTCAGTCGGCGGAACTTGGGCCGGCGCCCGCGCGGTGATCGCGGGCGCCGGCTCCGGCCGGTCAGCCGGGAACCACCGGCTCCAGCATGGTTTCCAGGTTCTTCCGGGCGATCTGCTTGCGGAACTCCCCTTCGTAGGAGGCATCGCCGGCGTCATGCATCGTCTCGGTCATCCGGACCGCGGCGGCCTGACGCTCCCACGTGTGGCCGAGGCAGGTGTCGGAGTAGCTGTCGAGCAGGCTCGGATCGTCCTTCTCGACCTGGCGGACGACCGCCCGGGCCAACGTCTCGGCGTCGTGGAGGGCGAGACTCATCCCCTCCGCGCTCATCGGGGAAATGAGGTGGGCGGCATCTCCGAGGAGGAAGAGCCGGCCGTGGCGCAGGGGGCTGAACACCACCCCGCGCAGCGGCACGACCTGCTTGCTCGAGATCGGCCCCGGCGCCACGGGCTCGCCGAACCGGGTGCCCAGCTCGGTCCAGACGCGCTCGTCCGGCCACTGGTCGACGGTGTCGGTCAGCGGGCACTGCAGGTAGAGCCGGCTGGCCTCCGGGCCCCGGGTGATCCGCGCCGCGAAGCCGCGGGAGTGCACCGCCAGCACGGCCGGCGGATCCGCCGGCACTCCCGCCATGACGGTCAGCCAGGCGTACCCGAACTCGTGGGTGTGGCAGGTGAGCGCGTCGGCGGGAACGGCCGTCCGGCTGACGCCGTGGTAGCCGTCGGCGCCGGCGACGAAGGCACAGCCGATGGCTTTCGCCGCACCCGTGGCGTCCCGATAGCGCACCACGGGACGTTCGGTGCCGAGTCCTTCCAGTGCAACGTCTTCCGCCTCGAAGCGGAGGTCGCCGCCGTCGCGGAGGAAGCTCTTGACGAGGTTCCGGACGACGACCTGCTGGGGGCAGAACGCGCCGTCGGCGTCGTCCTCGTCGTCCTCGAAGCTTTTCCACAGCCGCTTTTCCCCGTCGATGAGCAGCGGCATCCCGGCATCGCCGGAGTCGTGGCCGACGCCGCCCTCGACGACCTCTCCCAGCCCCCACGCCCGCAGCACGCGCACCCCCTGAGCGTCGAGGGACCCCGCCCGCTGGCGGGTTTCGACGTGCTCACGGCTGTGCTTCTCCAGGACCGTGCAGCCGATCCCGCTGCGCAGGAGGAAGTTCCCGAGCGCGAGACCGGCGACTCCGCCGCCCACGACGACCACGGTGGTGTTCTCGTCTGTCTTGGTCATGGGACCACAGTGGACTCGCGAAAGAGTGCCGACCACCGGGATCCGGACACCGGATGACGGAAAGCCGCCACCTTGCGCCGGTCAGCCGCCTGGGTCCTGCAGGCCGGCCTGGTAGCGCCCCGGCGTCTGGCCGACGACGGCGCTGAACGCTTCGATGAAGGTCGACGGATTGGACCACCCGCACGCGACCGCGGTGTCGGTGACGGACTGCCCGTCGGTGAGGTGCACGAGGGCGTGGTGGATGCGCAGGATGGTGCGCCACCGGTGGAAACTCATCCCGAGATCGGCGTGGAACAGGCGGCTGAGCGTGCGCTCGCTCGCCCCCGCGACGCGCCCGAGCGCCGCCAGCGTCGTGGCCCGCCCGGGATCGGCCCGCAGCAGATCGGTGACGACGCGCAGCCGGTCATCGCGCGGTTCGGGCAGGTGCAGGGACTGCTCGGGCGTCTCACGGAGCTCGTCGACCACCACGGCGCGCAGCCGTTTCTCGACCTCGGGAGACCGGCCACTCCGGCCGGTCAGCGCGAGCAGGGCCTCGCGCAACAGCGGACTCACGGCGAAGACGCTGGGGTGCGCGACGAGGCCACCGCACTCGTCGGCCGGGATGGCCACGAGCCGGGCATCGGTCCGGCCGTAGAAGCGGTGGGAGTGGCCGAACCCGGGAGGCGTCCAGGTGACCCGGCTGGCGGGGGCCACCCAGGTCCCCCGCGCGGTGGTGGTCGCCAACGCTCCGGCGGCCGCGTAGACGAGCTGGCCATCGGGGTGGGAGTGGGTACCGAGGTGAAAGCCGTGCGGCAGCCAGCCCCCACCCCGAGGCGTCGCGCCTCCCGGTTCAGTCGGCGGGGACTGGCGGGATTCCTGCATCGGGCGTCAGATTACCGCTGATCTCGAGGGCGAGTGCCCGGTCCGGCGAGCCGGGTGCGCGGCGACTCCGCCGTCTCGATCGCCGCCGCCGCGTGGCGCAGGGCCGTCAGGTACGCCGGCAGCCGGTTCGGCGCGTACCGGAACTCCGGGACACCCAGGGAAACCGCGGAACGCGCGTGGTCCTCGGTGCCGCCCACCGCCACGCCCAGCGCGACGAACCCGGACCTGGTCTCGGTGACGTTGGTGCCGAACCCCTTGGCCCGCACGTCGTCCAGGGTCCGGCGCAGGCTCCGGGGGTCCGCGGCCAGCCGTGATCCGCTGTGGAGCGCGATGACGTCTTCGTCGCTCATGGTGGCGAGCATGGCGCGGCCGCCGGAGACCATGTGCGCGGGCAGGACCAGGCCGGTCCGGTCGCCGACGCGAACGGCCTGCCGGGACTCGACCGTGGCGATGAAGTGCACGTCGCGGCCGCGCAGCACCTGCAGGAACACCGTTTCGCCCGTCTTTTCCGCGAGGTCCTTCATCGCGGGCGCCGCCGAGGCCCGCAGCCGGCTCAGCGGGTCGCCGCCCGGACGCCGCACCGGCAGGCGGTGGCCCGCGCGGTATTCACGGGTCACCCCTTGCTCGGCGAAGTCCCGGTGCACGAGCGCGCTCAGCACCCGGTGCGCGCTCGAGCGGCCGATCCCCAGCAGCTGCGCGACATCGCCGACCGTGACCGTCGCGCCGGTCTGCAGCGTCGCGAGCACCTGCAGCGCGTGATCCACCGATTTCAGCGGATAGTTCGGCGCGCGTCCCATTCGCTTCACCTCCGGACTTCGCCGGTTCTCATCATAGCTGGTCAGCGCCTTGCCGTTCTGCAATGCGGAACGCGGGCCGCCGCCGGGCCCCGGCGAGGCACCGTTCCCGGGCAGGACTTCCGGCACCGGACGAGGAGGAGCATTGCAGCTGCTGCACACGACGGAGGGTGACTCGATCGCCCTGCCCGGCGAGACGATCGAGGTCGACCGGTCGGTGGACGTCGCCGTCGCGGGTGGTGGTCCGGCCGGGTTCTGCGCGGCCGTCGCCGCGGCCCGGTCGGGAGCCCGGACCGTGCTCGTCGAGCAGGCGCCGTTCCTCGGCGGCACGGCGACCGGCGCGATGGTCGCCAGCTTCATGGGCTTCTACTGGCGGGACGTGCGGGTCGGCGGCGGCATCGGCCACGAGATCACCGAGCGCCTCGTCGAAGCCGGGGGCGCGAAGGCGTTCACCCCGTACGTCCTCGCCGAGGCGAGCCGGAACCCGGTCAAGGTGCGGACCTTCCCGTTCGACCCGGAGGTGCTCAAGTTCGTCCTCGACGACGTGTTCGCCGAAAGCGGCGCCGAGCTGCGGCTGCACACCCAGGTGGTCGACCCCCTCCGAGAGGGCGCCACGGTCCGCGGAGTCGTCACGCAGGACCAGTACGCCCGCCGCGCGATCCGGGCGAAGGTGGTGGTCGACGCCACCGCGAACGCGGTCGTCGGCCGCCGGGCGGGGTGCCGGACGCAGAACCGGGTCGAGGACCGGCGGGACCGCCAGCCGATGACGCTCATGGCGAGGCTGTCGAACGTCGACGTCGCCCGTTTCCGCGCCCTGCCGCGCGAGGAGAAGCGGCGGCTCGCGGTGGCCGGTGTGGCGGCCGGCGCACTCAAGCAGGAGCTGCTTTCCCTGGTCAGCTCCCCTGAAGGATCCGACGCGTTCGTCCTGATGACCCGGGTGACCGGGCTCGACGGCTCCGACAGCCGGGACCTCACCACCGCCGAGCGGATCGGGCGCACGCAGATCCAGGCGGTCGTCGAGTTCCTGCGGACCTCCGTGCCGGGGTTCGAACGGTCGTACCTCGCCGCCCTGGCGCCCTGGATCGGCGTGCGCGAGACCTGGCGGGTCGAGGGCGAGTACACGCTGACCGAGGACGACGTCCTGCAAGGGCGCCAGTTCGCCGACGCGATCGCCCAAGCCGGTGGCCCCCTGGACGTGCACGACACCACGGGGACCGGACTGGTTCTCCTCGAACCGCCCGCGCCGTTCTCGGTCCCGTACCGGTGTCTCGTCCCGCGCGGGACCGAGGGCCTGCTGGTGGCGGGCCGGTGCCTGTCCGCCACCGGGCGCGCGATGGGCGCCACCCGGCACATGGGCACGGCGATGGCGACGGGGCAGGCGGCGGGCACCGCCGCGGCCATCGCGGCCGGCGACGACGTCGGCACCCGCGACGTACCGGTCGAGGAGCTGCGCCGTGCGCTGCGCGACGCGGGCGCCATCGTCGACTCCCCACTCCCCTGACCTTTCCCGCTCTGTCCCGTAACCCGACGTCGAAGGCGGTCACCGTTGACCCACACCTCACCGGCTCTGCACCCGGAAACGACCTCGCGAGCCAGACGCCGAGCCGTGGCGGCGAACCTCATCGGCACCGTGCTGGAGTGGTACGACTTCTACATCTACGGCACGGCCACCGCGCTCGTGTTCGCCCCGCTGTTCTTCCCGGCCGCGAGCGCCGCCGCCGGCACGCTGGCGGCCCTCGCCACCTACGCGATCGGCTTCGTCTTCCGGCCTGTGGCGGGCATGCTGCTCGCGCGCTGGGGCGACACGATCGGGCGCAAACGCCTGCTCGTCCTCTGCCTCGTGCTGATGGGCGCCTCGACCGGCGCGATCGGGCTGCTCCCGACCCACGCCCAGGCCGGGCTGGCCGCCCCGGTCCTCCTGGTGGTCCTGCGGCTGGTGCAGAGCCTGGGCGCCGGCGCCGAATACGGCACCTCGGTGACGATGACCTCGGAGTACTCGGCCGCCGGACGGCGCGGGCTGTACGCGACCGTGCCGGCCCTCGGTGTCGGCCTGGGCATCATGCTCGGCACCGGCGTCTTCTCACTCCTGTCCCTGCTCCCGCGTGAGTCCTTTTCGGACTGGGGGTGGCGGCTGCCGTTCCTCTTCGGGTTCTGCCTCGTGTTCGTCGGGCTCTACCTCCGGCTGCGCGTGGCGGAGTCCCCGGAGTTCGAACGGCTGCGGGAATCCGGGACGCTGGCGGCGAGCCCGCTGCGGGAACTCCTCCGCTCCGGCCGCAAGCACCTGGTCCTGGCGTCCCTCGCCCGATCGACCGAGTCCGTCTGCGCCCAGCTGTTCAACGTCTTCGCGATCTCGTACTGCACCGCCCAGCTGGGGATGAGCGCCGGGCCGGCCCTGACCGGGGTCCTGGTGGCGAACGCCGTCGGGCTCGCGGTGATCCCGCTGAGCGGGCACCTGGCCGATCGCGTGGGCCGCCGTCCGGTGTTCCTCTTCGGACTGCTGTTCATCGCCGCGTTCGCCTTCCCGTTCTTCTGGTTGCTGGAAACGCGAAACCCGCTGCTCGTCATCGTCGCCCTGGTGCTCGCCTACGGGCTCGGCGTCAAGGTCATCCTCGCGGTGTCCGGCGCGTACCTCGCCGAGATGTTCGAGCCGCGCGTCCGGAACTCCGGCGTCACCATCGCCCGCTCACTATCCGACCCGCTCGGCGGGTTCACCCCGTTGATCGCGTCGGCCCTGTGCGCGGCGACCGGTTCCTACTGGGCGATCGGAGCCCTGCTCGTCGTCCTCGCCCTCACCTCGGCGGGAGCCGTCCTGGCGAGCCCCGAAACCGTTGAGCCGTCCCAGAAAGGTGCGTCATCGTGAACCTTCCAGCTGGAATCGAGGACCTGCGCGTCGTGGTCGTCGGCGCCGGGAACGGCATCGGCGCCGGAGTCGCCGAACTGCTGCACGCCTCGGGCGCGGTCGTCGTCGGCAGCGACCTGCCGTCGGTCAGGCCGCCCCTGCCCAGTCTGGCCGCCTGGTTGCCCGTCGACCTCACCGATCCCCCGAGCGTGCGGGAGATGGTCGGCAGCGCGACACGCACCCTGGGCCGGCTCGACGGCGTCGTCAACTGCGCCGGCATCCTCGGCGACCCCGCCCCCGCGGCCGAGGAGCCGATCGAGCACTTCGAGCACGTGGTGCGCGTCAACCTCACCGGGGCGTTCGCGCTGTCCCAGGCAGTGCTCCCGGTGATGGCCGCCGCCGGGTACGGCCGCCTCCTGCACATCGCCTCGATGGCGGGCAAGGACGGCAATGCCGGGATGACCGGGTACTCCGCCTCGAAGGCCGGGCTCATGGGCATGGTCAAGGCCCTCGGCAAGGAGTACGCGACCACCGGCGTCACGGTGAACGCGGTCGCGCCGACCATGGTCGAGACGACCCTGATCCGGGGGATGTCCGACGAACAGGTGGCCCGGCTCCGGACCCTCATCCCGATGGGCCGGCTCGGCACCGTGGCCGAGGTCGCCGCGCTCGTGCGGTGGGCCATCTCCCCGGCCGCGTCGTTCACCACGGGGTTCACCTACGACCTCTCGGGCGGGCGGGCGACGTACTGATGACCGGCTGGGACCACGAAACCGACCTGCTGGTGCTCGGAGCCGGTGCGGCCGGGCTCACCGCCGCCCTCGTCGCGGCGGGCGAAGGCCTGTCCACTCTCGTCGCCGAGAAGTCGGAGTGGGTGGGCGGCACCACGGCCCGCTCGGCGGGCACGGTGTGGGTCCCGGGGCACCGGCAGCTGGCCGATCCGCGAGCGGACCTCGCCGAGGCGGCCCGCTACCTCGACGCGCTCGTCGGCGACCGCGGCCGCCGCGACCTGCGCACCGCGTACCTCCGGCACGCACCCGAAGCCCTGGACCGCCTGCGGCAGCTGGGAATCGGCTTCCGGCACACGGCCGGCGCCGCCGACTACCACCCGGAGGTGCCCGGGGCGGGCGTCGGCCGGGCTCTCGAACCGGAGCCCTTCGACGGACGGCGGCTCGGCCGGCGGGCCTTCGGCCGGATCCGCCGGCCGGTACGGGAGTTCACGCTCCTCGGCGGGACCTTGATGCTGCGCCGGGCCGAAGCCGACCAGCTGGCGGCCGTGTTCGCCGGGGACACCGTCCGGGCCGCGGCGACGGCGGCCCGCCTCGGCCTGCGCTGGCTGCTCGACCGCGTGGGCGGCTACCCCCGCGGCACCCGGTTGACCATGGGCAACGCGCTCGTCGCCGCTCTCTACGAACGGTTGCGGGCGACGTCGGCGGACGTGTGGTTCACCGCCCACGCGGACGAGCTGATCGCCGGCGAGCGCGGCCGGGTCGAGGGAGCGGTGGTGCACCGGCGGGGCACGGTCAGCCGGGTCCGCGCCCTGCGCGGCGTCGTCCTGGCCTGTGGTGGCTTCGCCGCGAACCCCGCCTTGCGAGCCCGATACCTGCCGGAACCCGTCGCCCAGTTCACGCCGGCCGTGCCGGAAGCCACCGGAGACGGCCTGCGCCTGGCCCAAGCGGCAGGCGGGGCGCTCGGCGCGCCTCGAGACGACAACGCGATGTGGTTCCCCGGTTCCCTCGGCCGGCGACGCGACGGCAGCACAGCGGTCTTCCCGCACATCTGGGACCGGGCCCAGCCCGGCGTCGTGGCCGTCGACCGAGGGGGACGCCGGTTCGTCGACGAGTCGGTGTCCTACCACCGCTTCGTTCGCGCCATGTACGCCGCCACGCCGGGCCCGGCGGTCCCGGCGTGGCTGGTCACCGACGCGGCCGCGCTGCGGAAGTACGGGCTGGGCATGGTCCGGCCGTACCTGCCGGGAGCCGCCCTGCGGCGCCACCTCGACGACGGTTACCTGCGGTCCGGCCGCACCGGGCGCGAGCTGGCCGCGGCGATCGGCGTCGACCCCGAGGCCCTTGAGCACACCGTGGCGGCGCGCGGCCGGCCGCCGTTCTACGCCGTCGCCGTCTTCCCGACGCCCTTGGCGACCACGCTCGGCGTGCAAACCGACTCCTGCGCCCGTGTCCTCACCAGGACCGGCGAACCGGTGCCGGGTCTGTACGCCTGCGGCGACGACGCCCACTCGATCACCGCGTCGGAGTACCCGGGACCCGGGTGCCGGATCGGCGCGGCCGTGACGTTCGGCTACCTCGCGGCCCGGCACGCGGCGCAGGATGTCCGGGAAGGGAACCGGCTTTGACCGCGACGCCGCCGAGCCGGCGCACGATCCTCGGGAGCGCACTGATGGCCGGATTCGGGACACCGCCGGGTCACGGAAAGACAGCCGGAACGGACTTCGTCCTCGTGCACGGCGCTTGGCACAGCGGCGCCGCCTGGGCCGACGTGAGCTTCGAACTGGCGGCGGCGGAGGCGCGTGTCTGCGCGCTCGACCTGCCGGGCGCGGGACCGAACGCCCGCTTCCCGAAGTCGTACCTGACCGCCGGGCAGCCGGGGCTCACGACCGAGGCCTCACCGCTGCGGAACCTCACGCTGGACGACACCGCCGACGCCGTCGTGGCAGCGCTGCGACGGCTGCGCGGTGCCCGGCGCCGGGTCGTCCTGGTCGCGCACAGCCTCGGCGGGCTCACGGTCACGCGGGCCGCCGAGAAGGCACCCGAGCTGGTCGACCACCTCGTCTACGTCGCGGCCCTGGTGCCCACCCTGCTGGGATCGGCGGCCGCCTACCTCCGCCTGCCCGAGGCCGGCCCCCGCTACCCGGGCCTCTACGTCGGCGACCCGGCGGCGATCGGGGCGACCCGGATCAACTTCCGCAGCACCGACGCCGGCTACCGCGACCTGCTGCACCGCACCTTCTACGGCGATGTCGACGAAGAGCGCTTCCTGGCCTTCGCCCACGGTCTCGTCCCGGACAACCCCACCGCCATCGCCGCGGCCGAGGTCGGCGCGACCCGGGAACGCTGGGGCCCGATCCCGCGCTCGTACGTGCTCACGACCCAGGACCGGGTCGTCACCCCCGCACTGCAGCGCAGGATGATCGACGACGCCGACCGGTTCACCCCGGCCCACCGCTTCCGGGTCGCCTCGCTCGAGAGCAGCCACTCCCCTTTCGCTTCACGGCCGGAGGAACTGGCGAGACTGATCCGGACACTTTCGGCGTAACACCTGCGCCGACATCGGCGAGACGGTCGCGCAGCCGGGAAGGCGGGTCGACGCGCAGCAGCTCGCTGTCCACCCCTCGCCGCTCGAACGGAGCCGCGGGCACGCTGAAGGGCACCTTCCTCGCATCACATGCAAGGAAGGGCACCTTCAGCCGCCCGTGCGCTGTCAACGGATCTCGGACGCACGGCAATCAGGCGGATTCGGTGATGACGTGCTGGATGGCCTGCACGGCGATGTCGGGCTGCTTGACGTAGATGTAGTGGTCGCTCTCGGCCGCGGTCACCGGCTCGCTGCGGCTGGACAGCTCCAGCCACTTCTCCTGCCCGTCGGTCCACGCCTTCTCCAGCGCGGGCCCGTACTGGGGCAGCTCGGCGAGGTAGGGCTGCCCGTGCCGGATCACCGTCACCGGGATGTCCCCGGCGTAGCCGACCTCCCCGTCCTGCATGACCAGCTTCTCCGGGTTCTCGCCGCCGTACACCGCGAGGCTCTGCCCACGCAGCTCGGCCACCTGCCCGGTCGCCGACTCCGGGATCGAAGCCTTGGTGTCGGCGAGGATCGTCGACGGGGTGGCGTCCATCAGCACCAGTCCCGCGACCCGGTCCTGGTGGGCCGGGGTGTAGCGGGCGGCGATCAGCCCACCCAGGGAATGCCCGGCCAGCACGACCTTCCGGTGCCCGGCGACGCGGTCGAGCACGCCGGTCAGGATCTTGCCGGCGCTGTCGAAACTCTGCGGGCCCTCCGGCTGGTCGCTGGCGCCTTCGCCGAGCCGGTCGTAGGAACAGACCCGGCCCTTCTCACTCAGCGTCTTCTGGAACGCGGCCAGCTTGTCCAGGCCGTCACCCAGCCCGGCGAGCAGCACGACGACCGGCCGGCCCTCGGCCGCCGTACCCGAGCACGACACGTTCACCGACCGGCCCTCGACAGTGATCTTGGCCGTGCCCGAAATCGGGGCCGGGTCCCCGGTCGCCGCCGGCGTCGAGGCGCCGTCGTCCGGCTCGGCGCCCTCGTCGCACCCGGCGAGCACCGGTGCGGCCGCGGCGCAGAACAGGGCGGCGACGGCGGTGGCCTTGACATTGCGAAACATCAGTACTCCACGGTTTCCTCGGGCAACTTCGGCCGATCCGGCCTCCGCGGTCCGGTGACCGCGTGTCCCGAACGCTAGGGGCCCGGCAGCCTCAAGATCGTCACCCCAGGGTGGACATTTGCGCGTAGCTCGCACGGGGGACAAAGGCCCTGAACTGCGAAAAGAAGCTATTCGCTGGGGGTATACACACGACGTATACGCCACCGGTATAGTGATCACCACTCGCGAGATCGCGGGTGGAGGAGGGAGAGGGGAATGTCGGTTTCACACACCTTGCTCGCGCTGCTCGAACCGGGCCCGCGGCACGGCTACGACCTGAAGCGGGCGTACGACGAGCAGTTCGGGCAGGACCGCCCGCTCGCTTACGGCCAGGTCTATTCGACGTTGTCGCGGCTGCTGCGCAACGGCATGGTCGAAGTGGCGGGCATCGAAAGCGGCGAAGGGCCGGAGCGCAAGCGCTACACGATCACCGACGCCGGGGTCACCGACGTCGAGACGTGGCTGCGCACTCCGGAGAACCCGCAGCCGTACCTGCAGAACACGCTCTACACGAAGGTCGTGCTCGCACTGCTGTCCGGGCGCAGCGCCTCGGAGGTGCTCGACGTCCAACGCGGCGAGCACCTGAAGGTGATGCGGTCGCTCACCAAACGCAAGAACGGGGGCGAGCTCGCCGATCAGCTGATCTGCGACCACGCGCTCTTCCACCTCGAGGCGGACCTGCGGTGGCTGGAGCTCACCGCCGCCCGCCTCGGCGAACTCGAAAAGGCGGTGCGCTGATGACCACGCCGGGAACGCCGTTGCTCGCCGGCAGCGGGCTGCACAAGTCGTTCGGCCCGACGCGCGCGCTCGACGGGGCGGCGCTGTCCGTCTCGGCGGGGGAAGTGCTCGCGATCATGGGTTCGTCGGGCTCGGGCAAGTCGACGCTGCTGCACTGTCTCGCCGGCATCGTCCGGCCGGACTCGGGCACCATCACCTACCGCGGCGCCGACCTCGTCGGCATGGACGACAAGGGACGCAGTGCGTTGCGGCGCACCGAGTTCGGCTTCGTGTTCCAGTTCGGCCAGCTCGTGCCCGAGCTGTCCTGCCTGGAGAACGTCGCGCTTCCGCTGCGGCTGACCGGGTCCAAGCGCAAGCAGGCCGAGGCCAAGGCGACCGAATGGCTCGCCCGGCTGGAGGTCGACGGGCTGGCGAAGCGGCGTCCGGGCGACGTGTCCGGCGGGCAAGCGCAGCGGGTCGCGGTGGCGCGGGCCCTGGTGACCGGGCCGAAGGTGGTCTTCGCGGACGAGCCGACCGGCGCGCTCGACTCGCTCAACGGCGAGAAGGTCATGCAGATGCTCACCGAGGCGGCGCGGGAAACGCACGCCGCGGTGGTGCTGGTGACCCACGAGCCGCGGGTCGCGGCCTATTCGGACCGGGAGATCGTGGTGCGGGACGGGCAGACGGTCGACCGGGAGCTGGTCGCATGATGCGGGATCTCGCGCTGGGACTCCGGCTGGCCGTCGGGGGCGGCCGGATGTCCGGCGCGGCGCTGCTGCGCCTCGCGATGACCGCGTTCGGGATCGCGCTCGCGGTCGCGGTGCTGCTGCCCGCCGCGGCGGCGCACCACCTGGCCGGTGCCCAGGCGGAGCGCAAGGCGGCCATCGCCCAGGTCACCGAGCCGCGCGCGGGCATCGCCCCGCTGCTGGTCTACAACTGGTACGCGTCGGCCGGCGATGACTACGTGAAGGTCACCGCGGTCGCGGCGACCGGGGCGAACTCGCCGGTGCCGCCGGGCCTCGGCCGGCTGCCGGCGCCGGGCGAAATCGCCGTGTCGCCGGAACTCGCCGCGAAACTGGCCGCACCGGACGGCGCTACGCTGAAGGCGCGGCTGCCGGGGCGGGTGATCGGCCAGATCTCGCGGGAAGGCGTTTCCGGCGCGGGCGATCTCAGTGCGGTCTACGGGGTGCCGGCCGCGCAGATCGAGGCCGAGGGCACCGACGGCGCCAAGGTCTACGCGTTCGGCCGGCCCTACACCGGGCTCGGGCTGTCGGCGGTCATGCTGGCCGTCATCCTGCCGATCGCGGCCGTGCTGCTGCTGCCGTTGCTGATCTTCGTGACCACCGCGTCGCGGATGGGCGCGGCGCAACGGGAACGCCGGCTCGCCGCGCTGCGGCTGATCGGCCTGGACTCCCGGCAGGTGAAACGGGTCGCGGCGGCCGAATCCCTGGTCGGGGCGGTGATCGGGCTCGCGGCCGGGATCGGGTTGTTCGCCGTGCTGCGCACGTTCGTCGCCGACATCCTGCCGTTCGGCCTGCGGATCTTCCCGGAGGACTTCGTCCCGGACTGGCCGCTGGTCGTGGTGATCGTGCTGCTGGTGCCCGCACTCGCGGTCGGCTCGGCGATGTTCGGGCTGCGCGGCACGATCGTGGAGCCGCTCGGCGTGGTCCGCCAGGGCAAGCCGATGCGGCGGCGGATGTGGTGGCGCTGGGCGCTGACCGCGACCGGCGTGCTGTGCCTGGCCGCGAGCCTGGCCTTCGACCGCGGCAAGGGCGACACGGCCGGCGGGCTGGCGCTCGCGGTGGGCAGCGTGTTCCTGCTGGTGGGCGTCGCGGCCCTGCTGCCGTGGCTGGTCGAGCGGCTCGTGGACCGGCTGCACGGTGGTTCGCCGGCGTGGCAGCTGGCGATCCGGCGGCTGCAGCTGGACAGCGGCACCGCCAGCCGCGTGGTGTCCGGCCTGGTCGTCGTCCTGGCCGGCACGATCCTGATCCAGGGCGTGATCACGTCGCTCGGCAGCGGCGGCGACCGGCGGGAGTCGCCGGCCGGGGTGGCCGCCGTCCCGGTGCGGGTGCACACCACCGCCGCGCACGAAGCCGAAGTCGTCGAGCTGACGGCGTCGGCGGCCGGGGTGACCGGGACGCACCCGGCCCGGACCGTGGCGTTCCAGTCCGGGCAAGAGCAGGACTACGGCGTGGTCGGCGATTGCGTGGCGCTCAAGGCGCGGGCGGACATCGGCGGCTGCTCCGACGGCGACGTGTTCTACGTCGTCCCGGCCGAGGGCGGCGCGGCGCCCTCCGGCCGGCTGCGGCTGACGGGCTTTTCCCACGGCCGGGAGGTGCCCGGTCCGGAGTGGACGGTCCCGGGGAACGTCCGGGTCGTGCGGCCGGGCGACACGCTCGCGGGTGACAGCCTCCTGGTCACGCCCGGCGCGCTCGGCGGGCTCACCCTCCCGGACTCGACGGTCGCGGTCTACGTCTCGGGCACCGGCGACCCGAAGGTGCTGGCCGACAACGTCGCGACGGCGGTCGGCCCGCTGGCGTGGAACGCCGAGGTCAGCAACAGCGACTACCTGACCGACTTCGCCGAGCGCGACGAGCGGATGATGGCGAGCTTCCGTGCGGTGCTGCTCACCGCGACGCTCTTCGTGCTCGCGGTGGCCGCGATGAGCCTGCTGATGCTGTCGATCGAGCAGATCAGCGAACGGCGGCGGCCGCTCGCGGCGCTGTCCGCGGCCGGGGTGCCAATCTCGGTGCTCGCCCGCGGATCGCTGTGGCAGACCGCGATTCCGGTGGTGGTCGGCGTGGTGCTGGCGGTCGCGGCGGGGCTGGGGCTGACCGCCCCGATCCTGCGGCTGGCGGACCGGCCGATGATCATCGACGTCCCGGCGCTGCTCGCGCTGGCGGGCGCCACGGTGGCGGCGGTCCTGCTGGTGACCGGGTTGACGATGCCGTTGCTGCGGCAGGTGACCCGGCTGGACACGCTGCGCTCGGAATGAGCCCCGGGGGGGGGTCGCTCGGGGAAGGGCTTCTTGCCGCAGGAGGCCCTTCCCCACCCGAGCGGAACTACGCGGTGGGCGTGGCGTCGGCGGGTTCGAGCACGACCACCGGGATCGTCCGCTCGGTGTAGGTCGCGTAGGTCGCATAGGGCCGGTAGATCGCCACCGCTCGCTCCCACAAGCGGGCCCGCTCCGCGCCCTCCGCGACGCGCGGACGGACTCGCCGCCGTTCGCCGCCCGGCAGCTCCACCTCGGTGGCCGCCATCGCCATCACGTTGTGGAACCACGCCGGATGCGCGTCGACACCGCCCTTCGACGCGACGACGACCAGCCGCGGCGAGTCGTCGAGGTAGATCAGGGGGCTGGTCCGGGCCTGGCCGGACTTCCGGCCGACGTGGTGGAGCAGCAGCACGGGCGCGCCGCCGAAGAACGTCCCGCCCACCTTGCCGCCGGTTTTGCGGAACAGGAACGTGTTCAACCGGGCGAACTGCCGCTGGAGTTTCCAGTAGCGGGACGTCGGCGCGGGAGGCTTCATGGCCACGACTGTGTCATGCAATGACAAGTGTCGTCAACTGACAAAAGTCTCCCCATGACGCGACTGCCGTAAGCTGGCCGGCATGGACCAGCCCGGGCTGCGCGAACGGAAGAAGCAGCGGACGCGAGAGGCCCTGATCGACGCGGCCCACGCGTTGTTCTGCGCGAACGGCTTCGACGCCACGACCATCGACCAGATCGCCGAAGCGGTGGAGGTCTCGTCGCGAACGTTCTTCCGGTACTTCGCCTCGAAGGAGGACGTCGCGCTGGCCCTCGCAGACGAGCAGATCACGGCGGTCCTCGAGGCGTTCGCCGCGCAACCGGCCGGCCGGCCGGTGCTGACCGCGCTGCGGACGGCCGCGGTCGAAGTCATCCGGACGTACGAGACCGACGCGCGCTTCCACAGCCTGCAGACCATGATTTCGGGCAACCCGTCGCTGACGGCCGCGCGCGTCGAGCGGGCGACCGCCCGGTTCGACGAGGTGACGCGGCTGATCGCCGACCGCATGGGCGTCGACCCGGCGGCCGACCCCCGTCCGTGCCTGGTGGCCTCGGTGGCGCTGTGCGCGGTGCAGACAGCGGTCGCCGCCTGGCGAGCGGCCGGCCACCCGGCGCCGGAATCCGAACTGACCGGGCAGGCGTTCGACCTGCTGGCCACCGGCCTCGACTATCCCGCAGGACCGGCGGTCACCGGCCGGTAGCGCCGGTTACCGCGCGCTGCCCACCGGAATCCGCGCCCGCACCACGAATTCGCCGTCATCCCGCCGCCCGGCCGTGAACTCACCGCCGAGCACGTCGACCCGCTCGCGGTCGCCACCGATAGTCAGTGAGAGCGCCGGTCGACGACCAGTCCTGCCGTGCCCGACCGCAAATGTACTCCGATAACCGGTGCCATCACTCCGCGCTGCCTACCGAAATATGAGCCAGCACCACGAACTCGCCAGCGAGCACATCGACCCGCTCGCGGTCGCCGACCGACAGTCAGTGATAGCGCCGGTCGACGACCAATCCTGCCGCGCCCGGCCTCGAAGGCACTCCGAAAATCGGCGCGATCACCGCGCGCTGCCCACCGGAATCCGGGCCCGCACCACGAACTCGCCGTCATCCCGCCGCCCGGCCGTGAACTCACCGCCGAGCACATCGACCCGCTCGCGGAGCCCGGCCAAACCCCGCCCGCTTCCGCCGACCCGGGCACTGCCGCCACCCGCGTCCGCCGTCCCGACCTGGACCGTGATCTCGCCGTCCGCGTGGCGCACGTGGACGGTCGTCCGGCCGCCGTGGGCGTACTTGAGCGCGTTCGTCAAGGCTTCTTGGACGACTCGGTAGGCCGTCGCGCGGGCGCTGCCGTCCGCCTGCGCCACGCCGCCTTCTTCGGTGAACTCCACCGGCTGGCCGGCTTGCCGGGTCTGCTCCACGAGCGTGCGGAGATCGCCGCCGTCGTGCCCGGGATCGAGCAGGTCGAGCAGGTGCCGCAGGTCGGCGATGGCACGGCGACCCGAGCCCGTGATGGCCGACAGGGCCTGATCGAAGCGATCGGGCGAGCCCGTCAGGTAGCGCGCCGCTTCCGTCTGCACGACCATCGCCGTCACGTGGTGGGTCACGACGTCGTGGAGCTCGCGGGCGATGCGCGTGCGTTCCGCGGTGCGGGTCGTCTCGGCGACGTGGCGACGGCGCTCTTCCTCGGCGGCCCGCGACTGCCTCAGCCAGCTCCCGATCCCCCAGGTGAGCGCGAGGGCCAGGTAGAACGTCACGAAGCCGGTCACGCCTTCGGCCGCTTCGGGGCCGCTGAGGGCGATGGCCAACGGGACGTAAGCCGCCGAAGCCAGGACCACGGTCGTCCACCGCCACCGGTTCAGGTGAGCCCCGGTACTGATCAGCGCGATCGGCAGCCCGGTCGCCGCGACCGTGTGGTAGCCACCCAGCTGGTCGAGGGCGAAGCCGATCGACACCAGGGCGAGGCAGACCAGCGGCCACCGCCGCCGGATGATCAGCGGGAGGCATTCGACGGCGACCACGCCGATGCCCAGCGCGTCCATCGGACGGCCCGGCACGTCCCCGAGCTGCGTGCCCTGGTTGTGCAACACGGGAATCAGCGAAGCCACGAACTGCACCAGCGCGAGCGGCGCGTCCCGGACCGTGACGTCGAAGCGCGACCACCACCCCGTATCGCGCCGGACGTCGATCACGGGAGGAGATTAGTGGGAAGCGGCGCGCCGCCGACGCCGGGCCGGCACGCCGTCCTGCCGCTATCCGCGGGAAAGCCGGAACAGGCGCTCCGCGTTGCCATGCGTGATCTTCTCCCGCTCGCCGGAAGTGATGTCCAGGTCGTCGAGGAACTGCCGGGTGCCGTCGAGGTGCAGGAACGGGTAGTCGGCCGACCAGATCACGCGGTCCAGTCCCACCACGGCCCGGATGAAGTCGAACTGGGGGCGGTGGAACATGCCGCTCGGGGTGACCCAGACGTTCGAGCGGTAGACCTCGGTGATCGTCCGCGAAAGCCCGGTGTCGCCCGGGGACAGGACGTCGTCCAGGCGGCTGAGGTAAAAGGGAACCATCTCGCCCCAGTGGCCGCTGATGACCTGCAAGTCCGGGAAACGCTCGAAGACGCCCGCGAAGATGAGCCGCAGGACGTGGATTCCCGCCTCGTGGTGCCAGCCCCAGGCGCCCAGCGAGAACTCCGCCGACACCTTCTCGGAGAACCCCGCGTAATAGGACTGCTGGACCTGCGGGACCGGGTGGAACGGGTGCACGTAGAGCGGCACCCGCAGTGCCGCGATCCGCTCGAGGACCGGCCGATAGACGAGATCGTCGAGGAACCCGGCCCCGGGGCGGCCGAGGATCAGGACCCCGCGCAGACCGAGGCCGGTCACGGCGCGGTCGAGCTCGTCGACGGCGGCGTCCGGCCGTTGCCACGGCAACGCCGCCAGCCCCTGCAGCCGATCGGGGTGCGCGGCGACCGCCTCCGAGAGCCGGTCGTTGACCGACCGGCACCGGGCGATCGCCTGGTCGCCGGGGACCAGCTGGATCGGGCTGGTCCAGGAGACGATCTGCAGGTCGATGCCGTGCTCGTCCATCCGCCGGATGCGGTCCTGCCCGAGGTCGGTGCCGAGGCGGACCGCTTCGTGGATGTCGACGGCGGGCCGCCGGCCGGGACCGGGCCGCACGGGCGAGGAACTGGAGCTCTGCGCGCGCATGTACGGCGCTTCACGGGCGAGGACCGGCCCGGCCGCTTCGGCGATCGCCTGGTCGACTGCGTGCTCTTCGATGCAGATCAGCGTCATGACGTCAGCCCACCGCCGGCTTGACGGCTTCCACGGCGAACTCGCGGAAGGTGGTGGGCGTGGTGTTCGCGGCGGTGCGCGGTGTGGCGTTGTTGATGCCGCGCTCGCCGGCGAGATCCATGTCCATCATGGAGCGGGCCATCGCCTCGGAGAACCCGCGGCCGACGAGGAACTGTCCGACGACGGCACGGTCTCCGCGCTCGTACCGGACGGGTGTGCCGAGGACGTCGGTCAGGGTCGCGGCGACGTCCTGGTACGAGAGGTCCTCGCCGCCGAGGACCTCGACCGGGTCCTGCCCGGTCCAGGTGCGGTCGAGGAGGTACTCGGCGGCGAGCGCGGCGATGTCCTTCGTCGCGATCCACGGCATCGTGAACCCGGCCGGGAGGGTCCCGGAGACGACCCCGTTCCGGACCGTCGCCACCTGCCGGAGGATGTTGTCCATGAAGGTGGGCAGGGCGAGGGCGCGCACGTGCGCGCCGGTGCTGCGGAAGAGGTCTTCCATCGCGTGCGAGGCGGAGATGTGGCCGGCGTAGATCTGCGATCCGCGTCCGAGCGCGGAGACGATCACGACGCGGGGTACCGCGTGGCGCACGACGGCGTCGGCGCCCGGGATCGAGGCGGTGACGTACGCCTCGTAGGGACTGCTCGCGGTCGCGGCCGCCGGCATGAGCCAGAACAGCGCGTCGGCGCCGTCGAGGGCGTGGTCCAGGACGTCACGCTCGCGGTGCGACCCGACGACGATCTCGGCCCGCTCCCGTACTTCGGCGGGCAGCTTGCCGGGGTCGCGGACGACGAGGCGGACGGGCTCGCTTTCCCGGAGCAGCGAGGTGACGAGCTTGCTGCCGATCTGCCCGGTGGGGGCGGTGATCACGATCATGGATGATGACTCCGAACGGTGAGAAGCGGAAGTAAACTCGACTGTACCGTATACTTTGAGGTGGACGCCATGGCCCGACGCGGCGAAGCGCTGCGTGAGCACATCCTCGACGCGGCGAAGCTCGCGTTCCTGGAGGACGGCTTCGAGCGGACCTCCATGGACGCGATCGCGGCGCGCGCCGAAACGTCGAAGCGTTCCCTGTACGCGCACTTCCCGACCAAAGACGTTCTGTTCGTCGCGGTCGTCGAACGCATCCGCGCCTTGTTCGGCGAGCGGATGCGCACGCCCGCCTCCTACGCCGGCGAACCGGCGGAAGCGGTCGTGCGGTACTGCGGGCGCTTCGTCCAGCTGCTGCGCTGGTCCTCGGTCGCCCGGATGCTCCGCCTCGGCATCGCCGAGGCCGACCGGCTGCCGGAGCTGGCGGCGGGCCTCTACGACGTCCTCTTCGGGACGACGGTCGCCGACCTCGCGGCACACTTGACGGCAGCCTGGGGGCTCGCGCCCGACGAGGCCGAGGCGGCGGCGAACGAGCTGATCGGCCTCGTCATCCACCCGGCACTGCCGCGACTGCTGTTCGGAATCGAGCCTTCCGTGGACGAACTCCCGGAGGAGGCTCGCCTGGCGGTCGACGTCGACCTCGACCGGATCAGGCACCTCTCGAGCATCGTGCTGCCGGCCGCCCCCTGAGGCAGGCGTTCACTCCGCGGCGGCGCCCCCCACCGCGACGCGGACCATGGCCCGGGCGCTTCCCAGGTACCCGGCGGGATCGCAGAGCGCGTCGATCCGGTCGTCGCCGAGGATCGCCGTGACGGCCGGGTCCTTGCGCAGTTCGGCGGCCAGCTCGGTGCCGGTGTCCCGCACCCGGCCGCAGGCGGCGTAGACGAGTTCGTGGGCGTGCTGACGGCCGATTTCGGGCGCGAGCGCCATCATCACGGCTTCCGCGGCGATGAGCCCGCCGGTCAGGCCCAGGTTGGCCCGCATCCGCTCCGCGTCGACCCGCAGACCGGCCATCACCTGCTCGGCCTGGGAAAGCGAGGAGGCGAGCAGGAGGAACGCCTCGGCGACCACGGCCCATTCGACGTGCCAGGGCCCGGTGGCGCGCTCGAAGTCCTGCACCATCGCGTCGAGCATGGCCGACGACTTGCCCCGAAGCAGCTTCGCCGCCGCCACCATGAGCTCACTGGAGATGGGGTTGCGTTTCTGGGGCATGGTGGAACTGGCGCCCCGGCCCGGCACGAACGGTTCGGCGAGTTCGCCGAACTCCGTCGAGCACATCACCGCGACATCGGTGCCGATCTTGCCGACCGAAGCACCGATCGCCGCGAGCAGGCCGACGATCTCGGCCAGGCCGTCCCGCGCGACGTGCCACGTGATCCCGGGGTCACGCAGGCCGAGTTCCGCGGCCAGTCCGGCCCGGACCCGCAGGCCGGCCGGGCCCGGGCCGAGCGAAGCCAGGGTTCCGGCCGCTCCACCGAACTGCACCATGAGGTCCCGCTCCCGCACGGCGGCGAGCCGATCGGCGTGGCGGTCCAGCGCGGACAACCAGACCGCCACCCGGTAGCCGAAGGTGACAGGCAGGGCGTGCTGGAGGTGAGTCCGGCCGGCGGTGACCGTGTCGATGTGCTCGGCGGCCAGCCGGCGCAAGTGCGCGCGCAGGCGATCGAGCGCGTCCGAGACCACGGTCAAGCCCTCGGCGCACTGGAGAACCGTGGCCGTGTCCATGATGTCCTGGGTGGTGGCTCCCCAATGGACATACCCGCCGGCGTCACCACAGTGCTCCGCGAGTTGCCGGACGATGGGCAGGATCGGGTAGCCGACGGTCTCCGTGTCACGGCGGAGCCGATCACGGTCGAGCCGCGCCGGGTCGCACGATGCCGCGATCACGTCCGCACTCTCGCGCGGGATGACGCCGGCTCGTGCTTCTGCCCGCGCCAAGGCGACTTCGACGCGAACGACCTGGTCCACATAGGACCGATCGGAGAAGACCGCCCGCATTTCGGCCGTCCCGAACAGGTCCCGGACCAAGAACGAGTCGAAAACGGTGCTGCCGGTCATCGCCCGCCCTCCCCGCTCTGGGGCGTGCCCACGTGGATGGCCACGTACTTCTGCTCAAGGTATTCGTCGATCCCGGTGTTGCCGCCTTCCCGCCCGATGCCGGACTGCTTCATGCCGCCGAAGGGAGCGCTCGGGTCGGACACGTAGCCGCGGTTGAGACCCACCATGCCCGTTTCGAGCTGCTCGCTCATCCGGAGTGCCTGCCCCAGGTCCTGGGTGTAGAGGTAGCTCACGAGACCGAACTCGGTGTCGTTGGCGTCGCGCAGGGCTTCGGCTTCGGTGTGGAAGGTCCGGATGGCCGCGACCGGGCCGAAGATCTCCTCGCGGGTGATGCGCGTGCCGGCCGGGACGTCGGTGAGCACGGTCGGCGGGTAGAAGTAGCCCGGGCCCTCGGGAACCCGGGCGCCGGTGCGCACCCGGGCGCCCGCCCCGACGGTTTCGTCGACCAGGTCCGCGACCCGGCGCCGCTGGCGCGCGTCGATCATCGGCCCGAGGTCGGTGGCGGGGTCCGTGCCGGGTCCGACGGTGATGGTGCTCATGCGCGCGACAAGCTTCTCGCTGAACTCGTCGGCGACGTCGGCGTGGACGTGGAAGCGATTGGCGGCGATGCAGGCCTCACCGACGTTGCGGAGCTTGGCGGTCATCGCGCCCTCGACCGCGGCGTCGAGGTCGGCGTCGCGGCAGACGATGAAGGGAGCGTTGCCGCCCAGCTCCATCGAGGTCCGCAGCACGGTTTCGGCGGCCTGGGCCAGCAACGTGCGGCCGACGGGTGTGGAGCCGGTGAACGACAGCTTGCGCAGCCGGCCGTCCCGCAGGAGCGGCGCGGTGATCGCGGCGGCTTGCGTGGTGGGAACGACGTTGAGCACGCCACCGGGGAGGCCGGCTTCGGTCAGCAGCGCCGCCAACGCGGCCGTCGTCAGGGGCGTCTGCGGCGCGGGTTTGACGACCATGGTGCAGCCGGCCGCCACGGCCGGGCCGATCTTGCGGGCCGGCATGGCCAGCGGCGCGTTCCACGGCGTGATCAGCAGGCAGGGCCCGACCGGCTGCCGGGTGACCAGGACTCTCGCGGTGCCGTCCTCGCTGACCTTCCAGCTTCCGTCGACCCGGACGGCTTCCTCGCCGAACCAGCGCAGGTAGTTCGCGCCGTACTCGACCTCCGCCCGGGATTCGGCCAGTGACTTGCCCATCTCCAGGGTGATCAGCAACGCGAACTCGTCGCTGCGCTCGATCAGCAGATCGTGGGCTCGCCGAAGGATTTCGCCCCGCCGGCGCGGGGGCACCGCGGCCCACTCCGCCTGGGCGGCACTCGCAGCGTCGAGCGCGGCCATCGCGTCCGCCGGGGTCGCGTCCGCCACCTCGCACAGTGTCCGCCCGGTGGCCGGATCCTCCACCGGGAAGCTCGCGCCGCCGGACGCCGGTCGCCATCGACCGCCGATGAACAAGCCCTTCTCGACCCTTCCGACGGCGTCGGATCGAGGCAGAGTGGTGACCACGGTTTCCACGCTCCTTCCTTGTTACTTGAGCGCGCCGATCATGGCTTCGGCCATGGGGGCGCTGGAGGCCGGATTCTGGCCGGTGAAAAGGTTCCGGTCCCGCACGGTGTACGCCTGGTACGCCGGTCCCCCGGAATGCTTCGCCCCCTTTTCACGCAACGTGCCGGCCAGCAGCCACGGCGCGCCTTCCGCGGTGCCGAAGCTCCGCTCCTCTTCGTCGGTGAAGGCCGTCATCTCCCGGCCGGCGAACAGCCACTTGCCGTCTCCGTCCACAGCGGACAGCAGGCCGGCCGGGCCGTGGCAGACGGCCCCGATGACCTTCCCGGCCGCGTCCGCCTCGGTGAGCAGACGGCCGAGGTCCCGGTCCTGGTGCAGGTCGACCACCGGACCGTGGCCACCGGGGATGACCACGGCGGCGTAGTCGTCGATGTCGATTTCCGCCAGCTTGAGCAGCGGACCGAACTCACTGAGCGCCCGCGCGGCGTGCGCCACGTAGTGTGCACAATCCGGACCCGCGATGTCCGGGTCGGCGCTGTGGGCGTCGAGCGGCTGCAGGACGCCGCCCGGGGAAGCGAAATCGACGGTGAAGCCGGCCCGCACGAACTTCTCGTGGGGCGCGGCGACCTCTTCGGCCCAGTACCCGGTCGGGTATTCCGAGCCGTCGGTGCGCTCCCAGATGCTCGCGGCGGACATGACGATCAGGATCTTGCTCACGATTTTCTCCTTCTGGTGACGGATCGGCTCAGGCGTCGGCGAAGTCGGTGGCGTTGGCGGTCTGCGCGGTGGCCTCGAGGTTCGCGCGCAGGGCGTCGACCTTCGCGGTGGCGTAGGCGTGGGCGTCCGAGCCGAGCAGCCGGCGCAGCGGGCCCTCGCCGCTGACTACCTGGCGGATGATCGCCGCCGCGCCCTTGACCGGGTCGCCCAGCTGGTTTCCTTGCAGCTTCAGGTGGTTCTCGGTCATTTCCCGCACACCCGGGTACGCGTCCGTCGTCGAGGCGGGCAGCGCGAGCGAGTCGGTGGAGAGGAAATCGGTGCGGAAGTAGCCGGGCTCGACGAGGGTGACCTTGACGCCGAAGCCGGCCATCTCCTGGGCCAGCGCTTCGGTGAGACCCTCGAGCGCGAACTTGCCCGCGCAGTAGAGGCCCCAGCCCGCGACCGCGGTCAGCCCGAGCACCGACGACACGTTGACCACATGACCGCTCTTCTGCTCGCGCAGCACGGGCAGCGTGGCACGCAACACGTTCCACACCCCGGCGACCTGGACGTCGAGCATGTCGCGCACCTCGCGGGCACTCGTCTCCTCCACCGCGGCCAGGTAGCCGTAGCCGGCGTTGTTGACGACCACGTCGAGGCCGCCGAACCGGTCCGTGGCCTGGCGGACGGCGTGGCGGACCTGCTCGTCGTCACGCAGGTCGACGGTCAGCGGCAGCAGCCGCGCAGTGTCGGCGCGGTCGCCGAGGGCGGCCAGCAGCCGCTGCGCGGACCGGGTCGTCGCGGCGACCTGGTCGCCACGCTGGAGCAGCTGCGTGACCAGCTCCAGGCCCAGACCGCGGGAAGTGCCGGTCACGAACCAGGTCGCGGGTCGATCCGTCGGGAAACTCATGGTCGTCCTTCGCTCGCGATTTCGGGGGATGCGCCGCCGGACTGTTCCTCGGTGGCGTGCTTCCAGAGTCGCCCACCGCAAGCCCGTTTTGGGGCCCATCTCGCGCCCTGCGGAGGCGCGGTCCGGGGAACCTAGGACTCTCCGGTCCACCCAGGACCGCACCGGCTCGGGGATAATCGGAACCGTGCCCAAGACCAACCAGGAGCTCGCCGATTTCCTGCGGCGCGCCCGGAGTCAGATCGATCCGGCGCGCGCCGGCCTGCCGCCCGACGGCCGCGTCCGCCGTGTACCGGGCCTCCGCCGCGAAGAAGTCGCCCGCCTCGCCGGCGTGTCCACCGACTACTACGCCCGCCTCGAACAGGGCCGCCGCATCGTTCCCTCCGCCGCCGTCGTCGAAGCCATCGGCCGCGCCCTCGGCCTCGACGCCGCCGGACGCGCCCACCTCGACGACCTCATCGGCCTGACTTCGGCCCCCTCCCCGCGCCGGGCCCACGACGTCCAGCGCGTCCGCCCCGGCCTCTACCAGCTCCTCGACGCCCTCGACGGCGAACCCGCCCTGATCCTCGGCCGCCGCACCGACATCCTCGCCGCCAACCGCATGGCCAAAGCCCTCTTCGCCGACTTCGACCAGTTCCCCGCGGCCCACCGCAACTACGCCCGCTGGATGTTCCTCGACGACGGCGCCCGGGCCCTCTTCCTCGACTGGCCCGACCAGGCACGGGCCGCCGTCGAAAGCCTCCGGTTCGAAGTCGGCCGCAACCCCGACGACCGCGCCACCGCCGACCTCGTCACCGAACTGCGCGAACACAGCCGCGAATTCGACCAGTGGTGGGAACAGCACCGCGTCCACCAGCGCACCCACGGCTCCAAGCGCCTCCGCCACCACCTCGTCGGAGACCTCACCGTCGAGTACGAAACCCTCACCCTCCCCGGCGACCCGGAGACGACGCTGTTCGTCTACACGACCGAGCCGGGATCACCCTCACGGCGGGCGATCGACATCCTCGCCAGCTGGACCGCGACTACTTCGGCCCTCGGACCGAACCGCAAGATCCAGGAACAAGAATGAGTGCTGGCATGATCTTTTTGGCCGTACTCAACGGCATCGTCTCTCTCGGGTCCGTCGGCTTCGCGGTCGTGGCCGCCGTTCGCCCCTCGGCGCTGAGTCACGTGAAGGAGCAAACCACCGGACAGCGTTTTTACGCGTGGATGTACACCGCCCGAGGAGTGCCGCTGGGAGTGCTCGCCGGCGTAGTGCCGTTCTTCCCGCACGGAGCGGTCAGCGCACTCGCCCTGATCGCCGCCGCGGTCGCCCAGGCCGGGGACATCGCCATCGGCGCGCAGCGGCGCGACGCACGCATGATCGCCGGAGCGACCCTCGTCTGCGTCGTCCACGTCGTGACGGCGATCGCGGTCTTGTGATCACAGTGCGTCTCTTCGAACCGGGATCACCGCCGGGACACCACCCGGCCCGCCGCGATGAGAAGCCGCCGAAGCTCCCGCCGATCGTGGTCGTCGAGCTCGGCCAAGACCCGATCCTCGGCCTCGGCCACCTCGGGATCGATTCGCGCCAGCATGGTCACGCCCTCGCGCGTCAACGTGGCGGGCAACGACCTCCCGGACGACACCGTGGCGGGCCGCGTCACCAGACCGCGATCCTGCAGCTCGAGAACCACCTTGTTCATCGCCTGCGGCGACACCTGGGCCTCGCGGGCCAACTGGGCGTTGGACTTCGGCGACTGCGCCAGCATCCGCAGGCAGAGGTACTCGGGCGCGGCCAGCCCCGACGGCCCGAGCACGGTGGCGGCCACCTCGCCGCGCAAGGCCGCGGTGACCCGGTGCAGCAGGTAGCCGAGCGGCTCGTCCCGGAAGCTTTCCATGTCAACCATGTTGACATATATCAACCCAGTTGACACTCTGGGGTGCATGACGACTTCATCCAGCGACGCGTTGTACGAATCCGCCTATCGTGGCGAGGCTCCCGAGATGGGACAGGGCTTCCGGCCGCCGTGGAGCATCGGCGAACCACAACCCGAGATCGCCGCGCTCATCGACGCGGGCGCGTTCCACGGCGAGGTCCTCGACGCCGGCTGCGGCGAGGGCGCGACCTCGCACTATCTCGCCGAGCGCGGCTTCACGACGGTCGGCCTGGACCAGTCGCCGACCGCGATCGAGCTCGCGCGCACGGAAGCCGCCCGGCGCGGCTTGACCCACGCCGGTTTCGAGATCGCCGACATCAGCACGTTCACCGGCTACGACGGCCGCTTCGGCACCATCGTCGACAGCACCTTGTTCCACTCGATGCCGATCGAGCTGCGCCAGGGATATCAGGAATCGATCGTGCGTGCCGCAGCACCCGGCGCGTCCTACTTCGTGCTGGTGTTCGACAGCGCGACCGTGCCCCCGGGCAGGGTCAACTCGGTGTCAGCGGAGGAACTGCGGCAGGCGGTGGGCGCGTACTGGACGATCGACGAGATCCGCCCGGCCCGCATCCACGCCAACGTCCCCGAGAACTTCCCGGACTTCGCGGACTTCGCCGGCAGCGACGTCCGCAACGAGGGCAACGGCCGCAAGTCGACACCCGCCTGGCTGCTGTCGGCGCACTTGTCCTGACCTCGTGCCGACCGTCAGCGGCTGGTGCGCCGACGGTCAGTGGACCCGGACAGAGTGCTGTTCATCGAAACAGACACGTGAAAGGTCCGATCATGAACAGCACCACCATCACCGGAACCCGCGGTGAACTCGACATCGACGGCCGTCGACTGTCCTACCTGGACTTCGGCGGGCCCGGCCGCCCGCTGCTGGCCCTGCACGGCCACCTCGACGAGGGCCGGACGTGGGCGCGGCTGGCCCAGGCGCTGGCGCCGCGGTGGCGGGTCATCGCGCCCGACCAGCGCGGGCACGGCGATCCCGACCGGGCCGTCTCCTACACCCGCGAGGACTACGTGGCCGACGCGATCGCCCTCCTGGACCACCTGGGCATCGAGCAGGCCGTGACACTCGGACACTCCGGCGGCGGCATCACGGCCTTCCAGATCGCCGCGCGGCACCCGCAGCGGGTGTCGGCGATCGTCAACGTCGAGGGCCCGGTCTGCGATCTCGACGACGGCCCCAGCGCGCTGTCGTTCGTGCTGCCACTGCCCTACACAGCTCCGGACCGGCAGACCCTCCTGGACGCCATCGGCCCGCTGGCCCCGATACTCGGCGACAAGCTGCGCCCCACCCCCGGCGGCGGCTGGCGCCTGCCGTTCCACCCGCAGGACACCATCGCGTCAGAGCAGGGAACACACGGCGACCACTGGGCCGACTGGACCGCCACCGAGTGCCCCGCCTTGTTCGTACTGGCTCGCAGCAGCCAGGTGATCACCCCCGAGGAGGGCCGGGAGATCATCGCCCGCCGCGCGAACACCCACCTCACCCAACTCGACGGCGACCACTTCGTCCACACCACCGACCCCCAGGGCTTCGGCACCGCAGTCAAGGACTTCCTGGACACCCTCGGCTGATCACTCGGGATCCCGCTGCAGCCGTCGATCGGCCCTCGCTGAGGGGGCCACCGCGCACCTGCCGGCTTGCTGACGGGACTCCCTCGGCCAGATGGGCGAGAGCTGGGTGTCGGATCCGGGGTGAGCCGTTCGTGGAGTAGATGAGCGGCCACCACAAGGGCGGCGCCAGAACCCACAGAGGATGAGATGTCGCACCCGGAGCCCGTCGCCCGCCGCATGTACGACCTGGTCGAGCCCCTCGGCCTGGTGCCCTACTTCGCCGACGAGTCGGACGAGGCCCTGATGGCGCTGGGCCTGCGCAATTCGTGGGACGCCTACTTCGCCGGACGAGCCGCGCCGTTGGGCCGGGCGGTGCCGGCCGAGGTGGTCCACGCCGTCTTCTACAACTTCGCCCCCGGCGAGGTGGCACGCCATCTCCCGCAGGTGTGGGACCTGACCACGCCCGAAGCGGCGCTGGCCGCCCGCGAGCGGGGATGCGTCGCGGGCATGCGGCGGGTCCTCGGCGAACTCGCCGACGACCCCGGCATCGCTCGCGCCGGCGACCTCCTGCTGAAGGCGGCCGCCAGCGCACCTGTCGAGGGACGCGCCCTCTACGCCGCCCTGCGCGCGCTCCCGGCACCGCAAGAGCCGGTGGCCCGGCTGTGGCACGCGGCCACCCTGCTGCGCGAGCACCGCGGCGACGGCCACACCGTCGCGTTGCTGGCCGAGGGCGTCGGCGGGACGGAAGCCCACGTCCTCCACGCCTTGTCCGCCGGCACGCCCGCGAAGGACTTCGGCCGGGTCTGGCACCTGCCCGCCGTGCAGCTGAACGCGGTCATCGACGGCATGCGCGCCCGCGGTCTCGTCGGGACCGACGGCTGGCTCACCGCCGCCGGCCGAGCCACCAAGGAACGAGTCGAAGCGCTGACCGACCGGCTCGCGGAGGCGCCGTACAACGCCCTGAGCCCCGGGGACCTCGACCGTCTCGTCGCCGACCTCGAACCGATCTCGGCGGCCTTTCGGTCGGTATTCCCGATGTAGCAGTCGACACGTGAGCTTCCCGAGTCGACAGCGTCGAGGCCGAGCTGCGGCCTGTCCGGGAGAACGATCCTGGGAGGGCCGAGATGATCTCGGCCCTCCCAGGCCAGTTCGGTACGAGGATCAGATCTTGCCCGCGGCCACGTCGGCGAGGGTGACGCGGGCGGACTTGTAGTTCACCACATAGCGCTTGGATTCCGCCGAGGTGATCTCCTCACGGATCGGCAGGCCGTTGTCGGCGTTGATGGTGAGGACGTCCGCACCGCCGCCCAGGATGGCGGGGGGCGGGGTGAGGGTCAGCGCGGCCTGGCCGTCGATGTCGGTCTTGCCGACGACCATGTCCGGGATGGTCGCGTACAGCTTCAGCACGCCCGCGCGGACCTCCGCGTCGGCGGCGTTGGCGAACAGCGCATGCTGGGTGTTGCTCCACAGGTGGTTGTTGATGAGGTTTTCCAGGTCCTTGCCCGTCGGACGCGGTTTGGGGGCGGGAACCGGCTTGCCGTGCTTGCGGAACATCTCCGCGGTCTCCGCTTGGGCGGCCGCCCAGGCCTTGTCGGCCTCGGCGGGGCTCAGGCCGACTCCCAGGGCATTGCCGGACGCGGTGATCATCGCGATCCTGGCCTTGTCCACGTCACCGTTCGCGGCGAGACGGGCCGCCGCCATCACCTTCCCGTCGTACGGCGTAGCAGGCTCGGCGTGGCCCTTGACGACCGCGTCCACCAGGGTCTTCGCCGAGTCGCCCGTGAACTGCTGGCCCTTGTCGGTGTAGAGGGTGTAGTAGAGGTCCGGTTTGTTGTCCAGCCCGAACTTCGTGTTGACGATCAGCGACGCGTCTCCTGGCCGCGTGCCGGCCGCCTGGACCGCGGAGGCCAGCTTCACCAGCGGCGCCTCGACCGCCTGCGGTCCCTCGATCGCCTGCGGGGCCGCGCCGGACGGGCCGGCCGGGACACTGCCGCCCGACGTACCCAGCACCACAGCCGCCGCGACGGCTGCTGCGCCCACGGCGGCGACGCCGACCCTGGGCCAGGAGAACCAGCGCTTCGGTCGCACGACCGTCGCCACGGGTTCCCCCATCGCCGCCTGCAGTGCCGTGCGAGCACGGTCATAGGCCTCGGGACCGGGGGACGGCACGTCACGCAGATTCTTCATGAGATCCATTTCATCCATGGGCTGTCTTTCACGTTGTCGGGACTTGCAGCAGCGCGACCACTTCGGGGGCTCCACGCAATGCCTTGCGCGCCTGGTGCAACAGGCGGCGGGCCGTGCCGGCCGGGATGTCGAGCACCCGCCCGGCCTCGGCGACGGTCAGGTCCTCCCAGGCGACCAGGCCCAGCACTTCCCGCTCTTCCGGTTTGAGCCGGGCCAGTGCCCTGCTCAGCAGTGCCTGCGTGTCCACGCGGGCATCCACCGCCGGCCAGGGATCCCAGTCACTCGCCACGCCGCTCAGGTCCGACGCCGGCTCCTCGGCCGGCGCGGACCGCCAGTGCCGGCGCAGCCTGTTCAGCGCGACGCCGTACAACCAAGGCCTGGCTTCGGGATACGAACGGTCGTAGTTCGCACGGGACTCGTAAGCCGCCACCCACACATCGCCGAGCACGTCCTCGGCTGCCTGCCGCCCCACTCTGCGCGCCAGGTAGTTCCCGAGCGCGGTCTCGTGCCGGCTGATCACTTCCACGAAGGCATCGGTGTCTCCGCGCAGCGACCTACCGATCAGTTCCGCGTCTGACGACATGAAGCTCCTCGGGTTTCGCTTCGCCCTGACACCCCGTCTTTGCCACCGCGCGCCCAAAGCGTTCAGGTTGGGTCACCCCGTGCGGAACATCGCTGGTCAGGCGACGTGCAGGAGGTCGAAGTCCGACCGCGGCGCTGCGCACGACCGCACGCTTCCGTCGTCCGGTGCTCGACTCCCAGCCAAGAACCGCCGCGTCAGTGGGTGGCCGGCAGCCCGGCCGCGGTCGCGGCGATCATGCGCTGCAGCGTCGGCCGGAACGGCGGGAACACCCGGGCGATCTCCGGCTCGCGCTCGTACAGCTCCCGCAGTGCGGCCGAGGGACGGGTCAGCGGGAACAGTTTTGCGACGAACGCGCTGGCCGCCATCACCAAGGACGCCCCGTCCGTGCCGGTCAGCTCGGGGCAGGCGGTGGTGAGCTGGCGCCCCAGGGTGAAGTAGGTGTCGATGGCCCACCGCTTGTAGACCTCCAAGACCGCGACCGAGACGTTGTGCTCCAGCATCGTCTCGGCATGCGTGGTGAGGTCGCAGTACAACGGCCGGTCGGCGTAAGCGTCGGCCAGGGCCGCCGCCGCCGCGGAAAAGCCGCTCGCCCCGTGCAGCGCGGCGCCGGCGGCGGCCGCCCAGTCCGCCCCCTCCCGCATCGTCAGCTGCAGGTAGATCTCCTCGCGCGTGCCGAAGTAGCGCAGGACGTTGGACTTGGCCAGCCCGACCGCCGCGGCGATGTCGCCGAGGCTGACCCAGGCCACGCCCGACGCCCGGGCGAGGTCGCCGGCGGCGGCGAGGATCGTCTCGCGCCGCTGGTTCTTCTGCTCCGGGCGCCTGGCCCGCTGGAACGACGCTTCCATGGCGGTCACCACCCTAACCCCACACTTAGCGGAACAACGTTCTCTTGTTAAAGTTACGCCGTTCTTATAACCTCGGCCCGACCCGTTCCCCACCCCGAAACGGCAGGCACATGACCGTCGGCAGCACCGATCTCGGCCAGACCATCGACGCCTTCGTGGCCTCCTTCAACGACCCCGACCTCGACCGGGTCATGTCCTTCTTCGCCGAAGACGCCCGCTACCTGCCCGGCCGCGGCCCCGAGCTGCGCGGTCTCCCCGCGATCCGGGCAGCGTTCGCGCCGCAGTTCGCCGGCCGCTACGGCGCGATGACCTTCGACGTCTACGACCGGGTGATCGACGAGGCGCGCGGCCGGGCGACGATCCGATGGGCGTGCCGGCTGGACCTGACCGGCGAGCACGGCAAACGCGCAATCCCGCCGCTGCGGTGGTTCGCCCGGCTCCGCTACAGCGGCCGTATGCAGTGGCACGGCTTGGACGTCTTCCACTTCGACTCCGCCGGGAAGATCACCGGCAAGTTCACCTACGCGACCTTCCGCCTGCCCCTTTGGGAACGGGCACGCTGACCAGCCGAGCCGACGAGCGTGATCAGCATTTTCTCCTGCTGCGGACCTGATCTGTCACAACGCACGCTCATGCCGATGAGCGGACGGTACCGGTACTTGTCGTGGCCATAGCCGCGATCGGAATCGATGGGATGGCGTCGATCAGCGGAACCAGTTGGGTGACGTCGCTGCGATGTCCGCCGGTGAGCGTGACGGCAAAGAGAATGCCGGTGGCGTCGGTGATCAGATGGTGCCTGGAACCAAGCTTGCGTCGGTCGACCGGGCTCAGCCCCGTGTGATCCCCATTGAGCGCACGCAGGTGGGTGGAGTCGACCAGAGCCGCGGACAGGTCCAGTAACCCGGCGGCGCACAGTTCAGCGAGCAGCAGTTCATGCAGTTGCTGCCGGACTCCGGCCTCGTACCACTCGGTCAACCGCCGCCAGCAGGTCGTCGGTCAAGACGTCCTCGCGCACACCGCGATCTTGGAACGTCCTGCGCTGTGCGCAAAGCCGAGACGCCACCTGAGCACTAAGGGTCCAGCTTGAGCGAGCCGTGGCCGACGTCGGTGCTGTCGGCGATGGCGCGGATCAGGTGCAGCAAGTCGTTGTGGAGTTCGTCGGTCATGCGGTCCTCGGCGACGCCGCGGAGGAACACGTGGTTGACGCCCCTGATCGCGGCTCGGCCTGCGGCTCCGAACAGGTCGTCGCGATCGGTTCCGTCGAAGGGGAAGCCGGTTCCGGGGGTTCGTTGTGAGACCTCGGCCTCCGCCATGGCGACCACGCCGGGGTTGGCCAGGGCCATGGCGCGGGTGAGTGCGGCTTCCTCCTGGTCGACGTTGTCGCGCAGGTCGTGCCACCACCTGTCCACCAGCTCGATGAACTCCAGGGTGGGATCCTCTTCGTGTAGCGCGATGACCCGCTGCTCGATGGACGCCGGCCATTCGGTGATGAAGTCGAGCTTCGACGGGAAGTAGCCCGTCACGGTTCGCGGCGCGACTTCGGCCACCTCGGCGATGTCGGCGATCGTGGTCCGTTCGTAACCGCGTTCGGTGAACAGGCGCAGGGCCGTGTGCAGGATCAGCCGCCGTCGTCGTGCTTTGGACCGTTCCCGAAGCCCCGGACCGTCACTGGTCACCGTCGCACTCTCCTGCACTTTCGTTGATCACCGCCTGCGCGTGCCTCAGCCTACATGCACCTCATGGCTAAAATGCCCTCTTGTGCAAAATTGCCATGCATGGCAATCTTCTGTCGGGCGGTCGCAGTCGATCACTCACCGAGTCCGTCAAGCAACGGGTTCACGGACGAACAGCTTGAGAGGAACAACCATGAGCACGTCCTACGCGGACGCCGCCGGCTTCCCGGTCAGCGACCCCACCCCCATCTTCAGCTACAGTCCCGTCTCGCTCGAGATGCCGGACCGGCCCGTGCCGCTGGAAATCAAGATCTCGGCGCCCGTGACCGGGACCGACCTGCCCGTGATACTGCTTTCGCACGGGCACGGCATGGCCAATTTCCTCTCGTCGCTGCGCGGCTACGGCCCCGTCGCGGATTTCTGGGCCGCTCACGGGTTCGTCGTCGTCCAGCCGACGCACCTGGACTCCACAGTGCTCGGACTGCGCGACCAGGACCTGCCCGACGCGCCGCTGTTCTGGCGTGACCGCGCCGTCGACATGCACACCGTCCTCGATCACTTGGAGGAGGTCCTCGCCGCGGTTCCGGGGCTGCCGGGCCGGGTCGACACCGAAAAGGTGGCCGCGGTCGGGCACTCGGCCGGTGGCCACACGGTCTCGCTGCTGCTGGGCTCGCAGGTGACTGACCCGAATGACCCTCGGGAGAAGGACCTCTCCGAACCCCGGATCAAGGCCGGTGTCGTGATCGGGGGACCGGGCATCGCCGACGAGCACTTCTCGCCGTGGGCAGCCGAGCACTACCCGATGATGAAGTACATCGACTTCAAGCAGATGACCGGCACCGCGCTCGTCATCGCCGGCGACGAGGACCTGAACCCCAACTTCTCCTCCCGGCTCAGCTACCGCTGGGACGCCTACACCCACAGCCCCGGCGGGAACAAGACGCTGCTGACCTTCCTCGGCGCAGGACACCTGTTCGGCGGGATCTCCGGCTACGACGCCGCGGAAACCTCCGACGAGAACCCCGAACGGGTTGCCGCGCTGCGGGCGCTGGTGTGGGCCTACCTGCGTTCCCAGTTGTTCCCCGGCGACACGTCCTGGGACATCACCGTGAAAGCCCTGGAAACCCGGAAGACGCCCCTGGCGACGGTCGAAACCAAGTAGCCGGCGACGTGCGGCTCGACACCGCACCCCACACGTCGATCGTCCGAACCACCTCAGGAAGAACCCAGGAAAATCGCGATCCTCGGCACGGGCAAGGTCGGCTCGGCACTGGGAACACGACTGGCATCCACCGGTCACCACGTGGTCTACGGATCACGGACGCGCGCAGGTGAAGCGGAAACGCTCAGCCCGCGCGAGGCCGTCGCGTCCAGCGACGTGGTCGTCACCGCCATCCCCGGCACGGCCGTGGTCGGTGCCTTGGAAGAAATCGGGGATGAGGTGCTGGCCGACAGAATCGTGCTTGACCCCTCGGCCGCTTTCACCCCGCGGATGACGATGGCCTACCCCGGCGACAGCGTGGCCCAGCAGGTGCAGGCACGCTTCCCGCGGGCCCGTGTCGTGAAGACGCTCAACACGATGAACTTCACCCTCATGGTCGACCCACTGGCGTCACTGTCCCAGGCGACCGTTTTCGTCAGCGGCGACGACAGCGCAGCCAAGACTGTGGTCACAGGCTTGCTCGGCGACCTGGGATGGCCCGAAAGCAGCGTCCTGGACTTGGGTGGCGTCCACACCGCCTTGGCCACCGAGCACGCTGCCCCGTTGTTCTTCGCGACCGTCAGGGCACCGGGAACTGCGAAGTTCACCATCTCCATCTCCCGGTAAGAGGTGAATCGCGCCTGCGGGACCCGCCTGCTGGTCCTTCCAGACGATCAACTACCGGGCAACGTTGCGGATTAGTGCAGGTAGAACGTCGCCGTACACGGCCGCCGTCCAACGCGCTCCCATGCCGCGAAGTGGTCGGAACAAGTGGCGTGCTGACCAGGACCGGAAGGCTTCGTCATGAGGCGGTGAACCATGCCTTCCGGACCTTCGACTTCGACCGGGGCTCGACCGGCCAATTCTTCGACCAGCTCGGCGACCGCGGGCCGAAGAGCGGCCGTGCGGATCAGCACCCACGGATACAGCTCTTCCTGCTCGTCCGAGGTGAGGAACTCTTCCCAGACCAGCTCGTAGTCGTCTTAACCGGCGCAATGTCTGCGAGCAGGTCGGCCGCCTCGGCCAACGCGCCGAGGCACCGGGCGAGCACCGCTTCGGGCACTCGGCGAGCACGCAACACTCGGATAGGCCACCCGAAGGCGTCCGGGCTCGACAGCCAGAGCGTCGACTGGTGCACAATCGCACTCCGGAAGTGGTAGGCCGCAGCAGTCTGGGCCTCCTCCTCGACGACGTCACGAGGACGCTCGCCGGGAAGATCGCCACGGTGAAGCCGTTCAAGTCGTACACCGCGGAGGATGACCCGAACCACCTGCTCGGCCGGCCGAACGGCTACACGCCGAAGACGGCGTTCACGGACTCGCCACGAGCCGCCGACCACACTCTCAGTCCAACGCGAGCGGCACCTGCGGACTAAATCTACGGGAAGCCGATGTCGACGGGTGGAGCGCAGAGACCGGCCGATCACCACCTCGCCCGCGCCTTCCGCCAGCGAGACCATCACCTCGACCGCGCGGACGGCTGCGCCGCGAGCACCTGGTCGAGGGCATGCCGGTGGTACCTACGACGTACTCGAACTCGTCGCGCCTCACGATTGAGCCGGTCCCGACCTGCGCAGCTTTCGCCAACGCACCGAGCCGAGGACGCGGATCTCGTCTCGAGTCTGATCAGCGGTCGCTCCACGGGTACGCGGCGCTGAACTGGTCGAATGCAGCGTTCAGCTGCGTGTCGCAGGCCACCGGATCCACGACAATCGAAGACGTGGCGACAAAGCCGGCAGCGTCGAGAACTCCGGCGACCGCGTGCACGATCGCGGCGTACCGAGCAGGCGGCACGTCGAGCGGCCGTGAGGCCTACTTGGTGACCATCGACACCAGCTGCTCGGGAAGGATCCCCAAGAGCGGCGGCAGGCTCAGCACCGAGGAGAATGCCAGGGCGGCAGACGGGTCTTCGTCGAAGACGAGGACGTCTTTGCGCTGGACGACGGAGAGCGCGGAGTAGCCGGGCAGAGAACGAAAAGCTTCGAACTGCGCGGTGTCCGAAGTCAGCAACACCACCGCGTCGGCCGAGTCGAGCAGTCCGAGTCGTTCCGTTCCGACCGTGGCGGACGGACCATTTCCGACCACGTTGCCGATCTCCGCCGGAAGCCGCATACCCAGCGATTCGAAGATCCACGCGCGCGGGTCGTGTGAGCCCCAGACGACGTAATGGCCGCTGTCACCCGGCTGAGCCAACACCACCGTCTTTCCTTCGATGCCGGGGTAGCGGGATTTCACCGCTGATATCTTTGCTTCCACCGCCTCCACCAGCTTGGTCGCCTCGGCGGTTTTTCCGAGCGCTCGGCCAATCGTCTTCGTCACCTCCCGCCATGATGAGCCGTGCTCAGCGGAATCAGCGGGTTGCGTGATCACCGGCGCGATCTTCGACAGCCAGTCGTACTGCTCTCGGGTGAGGTCGGCCGAGAATGCCACGATGAGGTCGGGCCGCAGCCCCGCGATCAACGCCGGATTGATGTCAGTCTGCCGCAGTACCGCCGGTTGCTTGCCTTGGAGCTTCGTGGTCGTCCACGGCCACGCCGCCACCGATGACTTGTTGTCCGCGAACTCGCGAACCGCGACCGGCACCACGCCGAGAGCCAGTATCGCGTCCTGGTCCGTACGCCCCAAAGACAGAACTCGTTCCGGCACCGCCGGAATCCGGGTTTCCCCGAATCGATGGGCGATCGTCAACGGGAATCCGTCATCATCTCCGGCCGGTGCACCGCACCCGGGGAGAAATCCGGCCATGACGAGGATCATACCGAGGGCGAGAAAGCTTCCGCGGAAGCGTCTCGCGATCACACGCGAAGTCATCGGACGGCGCCCGAATGCTCCTGCCACTTCGGCTATCTCGCCTCTGCGCAACACTGTGCTGCCTCCGTCCACCTGTGCACCATCATCCGTGGCCCATTACCCAAGTCCGACCCAGCCGCTATTGACATCGAAACGGCGAAGAATGAGGCCCGGGCCGACGGATCGGACATCTGACCGGGCTCCGTCGAACGTTGCCGGAAATTACTCCTGGTAAATCAGCACCGTAATGATCTCGTTGAAGTGCTCATCGCTGTTCTGCCACTTGTTGAAGCCCCTGACGACCTTCTGGCTACCGATGGCACCGGTGAAGAGCCCGGCGTTGTTTCCGGATTTCCAACTCCAGACCTCCGTGAGGCCGACGTCATAGAATCCGCCGGCATCCGCGTAACAGGTCGGCCACCGCTGGCCGGTCCTGAGGTCGGCTTTCCAGAACGCGAGGTACTCGCCCTTGCCGAAAATCCCCTGGTCCCACGTACAGTCCGCGGGGTTCACCTGAAAAATCGCGGGCGCGATCACCCGGCCGGCCGCGGGCGCGGCCGGCGCCGCCTCCGCCGCAGTCGATGTCATCATAGGGGCCACGAACGCGGCAGCGGCGACCACGCCCATCCCGCGCAACAATGTTCTGAACTTCTTCATTGACAACACCCTCTCGTGATCAATCGACGTGCAGGAAGTAAACGTGTCCGTAGGACTTCGTGATCCCTTGCCCCTTGGGGAAGTAGTGCCGGTAGCGGTAGCCATCCCCCGGCTCGTACTCGAAGTAGCCGGCGTTGTTCCCGCTCTTGAAGCTGGTGACGCGATCCAAGCCGAGCGACATGTCGCCCGCATCCGCGTAGCACCGTCGGCTGCCCAGACCATTGTCGGCAGTCTGGCCGAAAGCCAGGAAATCGGCGGTACCCAAATTGCAGTCGAAGAAGTTGACCTCAAACGTCGCCCACGACGGAGTGGTCGCCGCCAGCGTGATACCCAGGGTGGCGAACAACACCACGGCCATCGCTCGCAATCGCTTCACATGCGTTCCTTTCAGGCGGATTGTCGATCGGTCGAATACCGCCATCGGAATTGAACCAGTCCTGGCGGAGCATCACCACGTACGGCGCTACAAAGTGTGTAGCCACCGGGTTGGATGCCGGCACAATTCATGGCGAGCCGAGGACGGAGTCAAGCAGCGTGCCGACCACTCGGCTCGCCGCAGGACGGCGTCAGACGCTGTCGGATCGAGCTCCGCGCAGCTTCCGGTGTTGGAGGGCCCACCACACCTCGGACATCGTCTCCGTGTCCTGGAGATCCGCTCCGGTGAGCCCAGCGAAACGGTCCAGCTGGTAACGCAGTGTGTTGCCGTGGACGGACAGGACGGCGGCCTCGGGCACCGATCGCCGTCGAGCCAGATAGGCCTCGACACTGACCAGCTGGGCGTCGATGTCGCCGCGTGCGGTCCTCCATCCAAGTGGCCTGCAGGCACCCGGGTTGGACGCAAACGGCGCCCTCGGCGCCACCATCACCTGCTACAAGAAACTCGCCAAATGAGACATGCTCCAAGGTGGCCCCGAATATCGCACGCGGCGGTCGGAGGCGAGCCTGCAACCACCCCTTCTCATCCCTTGGTCACATCCTTCGTTCGTGGTCGATCAAGCGATCGGAAACGCAGGTCCGGCCCACGATCCGAGCGCAGCCGGACATGACGACAGATGCCGTCCTCTCCGAGCGAAGCGGAACCTCGTACGGCAGCACGACGTCAGCCGTCGTCAGATTGGAGATCCACACGAATGCGGAACTGGAGGGCCCACCAGACCTCGAACAACGTCTCGGTGTCCTGGAGATCCGCTCCGGTCAGCTCGGCGAAACGTTCCAGGCGGTAGCGCAGCGTGTTGACGTGGACGGAAAGTGCGGCTGCCGCTTCGGGGACCGACCGCCGCCGGGACAGATACGTCTCGACGCTGGCGAGCAGAACCTCGCCGATGGTACTCGCCTCCACCGGCTCGATGTACCGACTGTGCAGGTACTTGCCCAGTTCCAGCTGGTTCGACACGGCCAGGCGCAGGGCCATGCGCCGGCGGTCCACGATCCCGCGAGTACCGAACCTGGTCGCCGCCTCGAGCAGCTGCGTGGCCTCGGCGAAGCCGTCGCTCAACCGCGACAGATCGACAGGCCCGGCAAGACCCGCTGTGACGTCGTCAGCCAGCCCATCGGTGACTGGGCAGGAAAACAACGCCGCCACATCACCACCATAGGGACTGACCAGAACCGTGTTCTGCCCCCCTGCCGCGCGCTCGAGCACACGGACCAGGCCGGACGAACCGCCACCGGCGGGCCGGGCCCGCAAGACCCAGTAATCCTCGCCGGCGGCGAGCCCGAACCCGACGCCCGCCGCGACCATCTCGTCGATCGTCATCGCGCCATCCAACAGCCGGGCCAGCAGAGTGGTCCGCTGCTGCTCCTGGCGGCGGGTGAGGTCAAGCTCGACCTCACGGTAACCGGTCAGGAAGTCATTGCTGCAGCGATCACCGACCCGCCAGATCCGCTGCGCACCCAGCAACACGGCATCAGCCGAGATGGCCTCCTCCCCGGCGATCCGGAGAAACTCGTCCCGCAGCAACGCGATACCGCTCCGACAGGAAGCCACCACCGGGGTAGCGCTTCGTCAGTCCTTCCGCGACGATCACCGGCGCTCCTGCAGGTAGGCGTCGCGCCGGCCGAATACGAACCACAGCAGGCAGCCCAGGAACGGCGCGCAAAAGGCGAACACGACCCACACCAGCTTCATGCCCCCGGTCAGGCGGGAGCCGAGGATGCTGACCAGCGCGGCCAGGAACAGCACGACGACGGCCAGCAGGAGGGCGATTGGCACACTGCCCACGATCCACCCCCAGAAATTCTCCTCACCCTGGCTCATGTCGGCCGAGTACATGGGTCCTCCTCGCAGGCGTCGGGCCCGCACGGTGCGGGCCTCCCGATAGCCAAGATCGCCCGATACACCCACCGGCACATCCGATCTTCGGAGACGCCGGGATAGGCGGAAAGTACTAGGGCCTGTATCGAAGTCAGTTCCGGCAGGCCGGGCTGAAGTTGACGGTGTGGAGCGTGTCGACGGCTGGAATGGGTGAAGGTCTCCGGTAGTTGGTTCGTCGACCAAGAAAGAACCTGAACACCGGTTCGACCTGACCGACGAGCAGTGGGCAGCGCTGGAGCCGTTCCTGCCTGCGCCATCGCGGCCGGGTCGGCCGTCGTTGTGGAGCAGACGGCAGCTGATCGACGGGATCCGGTGGCGGGTGCGCACCGGCGCGCCGTGGCAGGACATGCCGGTCTGGTACGGATCCGGGGCAGCCGTTAACGGGTTGTTTCGGCGCTGGCAACGAGCCGGTGTCTGGCAGCAGATTCTGGCCGCGGTGCAGGCACTGGCCGACGCGTCCGGATCGAGTGCTGCCGGACAAGGCTTACACGTCGAAGGCCAACCGCACTCACCTGCGCAGTCCTGGCATCAAGGCGACTATTCCGAGCAAGACCGATCAGGATGCGCGTCTTGCGTTTGACCGGTCTCCCTTCTTCACCAGCATCGCGCGGCGGCCGGTGAAGGCCACCACACGTTTGAGTCGGCGTTGCGCTGGAATACCGCACTGTTGGACATCACCTCCTGGCTGCAACATCCTGGCCTGGCCGCTCCCGTTGCACAGTCAGCACATCGGCGGCCTCGACTTATGGCAGTGCGAGGTTGATCAGCAAGCTGTAATCGGCCTGATTCGAGTCCACGCCGCACCGCTACGCGGCGGTCTCGCTCGCCGGACCCCGGACAACTTCGCGATTGAGCTCGTAGCTGATGACCTGCCATCCGTGCGTGGCCCTGTCCGTGTTGGCAGATCCTTTTGTCACTGGCAGGGCGGGTCGTACTGGACGTCGGGAAAATGATCAGCCCACTGGTCTGGTGTGATCCGGCGTGCCGACAGATCTGAGCTGCGGCCCCGGCGGGATCGAGGTGCCGTTGCCCGAAGTCCGCGGGCCGGTCATCGCCGTTCGCGCCCGAGGCTCGGACATACTGCGATCCAGTCAGCGCAGCACCGCAGGCTCTCAGAGCATCCCGGAGGGCGCGTCGTCGACCCCGAGCAGAAGCACGCCGTAGTCCTCCTCGACGACGTGCGAGGTGAACTGGACGTGCCGCGACCCCACCGCGAAGTCCCGCCAGTACCGTTGCAGCGGGTTGGAGCTGAAAAGACCACTAGAGCCGTGCAAGTCCAACAGATCGTCCAGCGCGCTGCGACACTCCCGCACGGCGGTGATCAGGTCCATCCGCAGCCGCGCGCGCTCATCGGCCGCCAGCGTCTCACCGGGCGGCGTGGCGTCGATGGTGGTGGCGATCCCCAGCATGCGCCGCTCGGCGGTATCGATCTTGTATGCGGCGACGGCGAAGTTCCGCCGGGCACCGGGCGAGTCAGCCAGCGTGGCGTGGGCGGGGTTCGGGGACGGTCGCTCCGCGAGAACGGCGGCCACGACGTCGAGCGCGCCGCGCGCCGCTCCCCACAGCGGTGCGAACAGCCCCACCGCGATCGGGAGATTGGAGGACGCATCGTTGATCCGGGCCAGGTCGAGCACGTGGGAGTCCGGAATCCACACATCGTCGCCGACGAGCGTGTGACTTCCGGTGCCGCCCAGCCCTGCCACCTGCCAGTCGTCCCGATCGACGACCAGCTCCCGGGTACGGACGAACACCGCAACCGTCTGCGGCTGGCCGTCACCATCGCCGGGCAGCTGCGCGGGGAGCATCGCCCATTCGGCATGTTCACAGCCCGAGGCGTACGCCCACCGGCCGGAGATGCGCAGCCCGCCCGGCTCTCGGACGCCCCGCCCCAACCGCGCCGAACCACACACCACGGTGTCGACGTCGCCGAAAGCGTCCGCATACGCCTCATCCGACACGCCGACCCGCAGTACCCGCTTCGACTCGACGGTCGTGGCTGCGATCCAGGCCGTCGACGGACAGCCCCGTCCGAGCTCGCCCAGAAACCGGACCCGGGTAGTCAGGTCGGCGTCGATCCCGCCGTCGGACCGGCGCACGCTCAAGGCGAACGCCCCCGCGGCGCGAGCGGCCGCGAAGCTCGCGTCGGTGACCCTCCGGTCCCGCTCGGTTGCCGCGGCCTCGGCGGCCAACCGTTCTGCGGTGGTACGGGCGGCCTCGAGCAACGACTCGGCGGCGTCGCCAGCTTCCTTGGTCGTCATGCTTCGGGCAACGAGCCATACTCGGCCCGTGTTCCGTCGTTCGCGGGGTCGAGGGCATCCTGCCCATTCGGGCAACGAATCGAGGCGGTCGAGGCAAAGCAGGAAAAGCGCCCGGCCGATGGCCAGGCGCTTCCACATCACAGAGTGGACCTGACGTGTCAGCATACGAACCGCGCAAGTCGGCACGCGTTGCGTATCGGGGGGCCGGGGTTGTCCCCCGGGTGGATACTGCGGGCACCGGCGAAGGTGTGTCAGCACCGAGCAGCCGGAGCCGCCTCGTGGGCCGCGATGAGGTCATCCACGGGGACCATGACGCGCCCACGCGAACCTGCCGCAAGTACGGCCCTGATCGCCATGCAGGCCCCCGAGGAAGTCTCAGCGACAAGTCTGAGTAGGCCTGCCGGCGATGGTCTCTCACCAATTACGGTGAAGCAAATCCGGAGCACAGCCACGGGGCCAACCGCACTCGACTGCGCTGGACCGCGCTCAACGGCAGCCAACTGCGCCACGCGGCCAGCAGATTCTCCATAACCGCAGGTCAGAGCCATGATCGGCCCATACTGGCAGTGAGGAGGTCACCAGCGCTGTTCTCGCTGGTCAAGGACGTACCGTCAGTCGCCGGCTCAAGCTCGTCAGCGGTCATCGCCAGGCCCCGAACGACATACTTATGGCACGGTGCCCCATTTCGGGCAGCGCAGCGAGAAGCATCCGCCGACATCCGCTCGGCAAAGAACCCCGACCTTCGGAAGTCATCGATAACACTCGTCGACGCCGGTAGCCCGCACGGAAGCCGCCTCCACACCGGCGACAGGAAGCACGGCAGACCCGCCGCCACGCGCCGGAGTCGTGCCCGGCCATGAGCCCATGATCGACGAGGGGCCGACACAGTACGCACCGGAGGCACTACTGCACCGCGAAGCCGCGCCCGTACAGCCCCGCCGACGACCATCAGAGCCGGCCGACAACGTCACCGGGACACCACCGGCCGCCGGGCAGACCACCGTTTCGACGATCGTCGAGGTAGACACCAAATCGCCCCGGCTCCGGACACAAAGAAGCCCAGGCCATCGGCCTGGGCTTTTGCTCCCCCGCTTGGACTCGAACCAAGAACCCTCCGGTTAACAGCCGAATGCTCTGCCAGTTGAGCTACAGGGGAATGTTGCTCACTTCCGGTGCCGGTCTCTCCGACCGACGAGAAGAACTTTAGCCCATGCCCGCACACCCTCCGCACCCACCCCCCACTTGGCGCAACCGCCCCCTCGCGGCCGTTTTCCTGGACAATGGACAGTCGGACGACCGACGAACGGAAGGCGTGGACGCGGATGAAGAAGTTCCTGCTGGGGGCAGGCCTGGGGTACGTGCTGGGCGCCAAGGCAGGCCGGGGGCGGTACGAGCAGCTCGTGCGCACCTACCGCCGGGTCGTCGACCATCCGATGGTCCAGGGTGCCGCCGGGGTCGCCCGGGCCAAGATCAGTGAGAAGGTGCGCCGCTAGACCTGGGCCACGACGAACACCCGGCGGAACTCGAACCACGTCGTTCCGTCGGCGCGGGCCGGGTACGCCGAAGCCAGCCGCGGGGCCAGTTCCGCGCGGAACTGGCCCCACTCGGCGTCGGACAGTGCCGCGCGGATCGGGCGCAACGCCGTCCCCGTGATCCATTCCAGGACCGGCGACGGCCCCCGCAGCGGCTGGACGTACGTCGTCTCCCAGGCGTCGACGCCGCAGCCTGCGTCGGCCAGGAGATTCGCGTACTCCAGCGGGCTCGAAACCGCGTCATCCTCACGGAGGACCACGTCGGCCAGCCGGGACGACCACGCCGGGGACGCCGCCAGTTCCCGCGTCAGCGCGTGCGAAGGCGCAGTGAAGTTGCCCGGCACCTGGACCGCCAGGTAGGCACCCGAGGGCAGCGCCGAAACCCACCGGCGAAGTAACGCGGAATGGTCCGGCACCCACTGCAGGACGGCGTTCGACACGACGACATCGGTGTCCGGGGCCGGTTTCCAGTCGCGGACGTCCACCAGCGACGCGTCGAGGCCGCGAGCGCGCGCGGCCGCCACCATTTCGGGTGAACTATCGCCACACTCCAAGGCCGCCGAGGGCCACCGTGAGCGCAGCGAAAGCGTCAGGTTCCCCGGCCCGCACCCGAGGTCGACGACGCGCCGCGGCGACGTGGCATCGATGCGCGAGACCAGGTCGTGGAACGGCCGGGCCCGCAAATCGGCGTAGTCGAGGTACTTGTCCGGATCCCACACGGCAGCCTCCCAGTAAACAGTACGCCTGTACTGAGTACGAGCGTACTGCTAGTCGGCGGGGTTGACCAGCTTCGCGGCGGCCTGCTCGGCGATGGCCGCCACCAGCTCGGCGTCGGTGCCCGGGTCGGGCCGGACCTGCAGGACGACGCCGTCGCGGCCGGGCACCTTGCGCTGCACGAACCACGCTCCCCCGGACCCGATCTCCTGCCGGTGCCGCGACCGGATCGAGCCCTCGACGCGCTGGTAGGCCTCGCGCGGCACCTTGCCCGGCGCGGCCGGCCGGAAGCGCACCGGCGGCAGGTCGGCCAGCAGGACCGCCTTGCCCGCCTCACCCACTTCCGCCGACTCGGTCAGCGTGAACACCCCGTCCGCCCAGGTCGCCTTGGCGATGAGGTGCCAGCCGACGCGACGCGCGCCGCCCTCGGCGGGGACCCACAGCCCGAGCTGCGTCACGACCAGGTAGCCGCCGCCCTCGACCGGGGCGCTGTCGATGACGTCTTCCCCGGGCGCAAGCGAACCGGCGAAGTCCGCCGGGGTGCGGTCGCCGAGCAACCGGCGCAGGAAGGACACGTCAGCCCCACGCGCCGGCGGCCGCCTGCTCGCCGAGCGACTTCTTGTACTGCTCCAGCGCGACCAGGTCGCCGAACAGCGCGCGGTAGTCGTCCGGCGCTTCGACCGGCGAGAGCCGCTGCAGCTTGCCCTTGATCTCCGCGATCTGCCGCCCGACGAGCCCCTCCTGGAGCCGGGCGAGGATCGACGAGATGTACCGCGAGTCGACTTCGTCCTTGGCCTGCAACGGTTCCACGGCCAGCTCGGACAGCACGCGCCGGACCGTCCCTTCCGGACAGTGCGGGGCCGCCGCGTCCAGCAGCGCCGGGCCGGTCAGGCCCGACCCCGCGCCGCCCGCCTTCAGCACGGCCTCGTGCACCGCGACGTACACCGGGTGCGTGAACGCCTCCAGCGGCAGCGCGTCGTACTCGGGCCCGGCGATCGCGGGCTGCTGCAGCGCCGCCTTCAGCGCCTCGCGCTGGACGGCGAACCGCGGGTCCTTCGGCGCCGGGCGGGCGACGTCCTGCGAAGGCGCCGGGGTCTCCGGGGCGCCGACGCGCGCCGGTTGCTTGAGGGGCGCGCCGCCGCGCCGGTCGGTCGCGCCCGCGCTCCCGCGGACCCGGTTGACCACTTGGGCGACGTCCTGCCAGCCGACCCACCAGGCGAGCTTCGACGCGTAGCCGTCGCGGGCCGCGCGATCCTTGATCGACGCGACCATCGGCACGGTCTTCTGCAGGGCCGCGACCTGGCCGTCGACCGAGTCGAGGTCGTAGTTCTTCAGCGTGCTCCGGATGACGAACTCGAACAGCGGGGTCCGCCGCGCGACCAGGTCCTTCACCGCGCTGTCGCCCTTGGCCAGGCGCAGCTCGCAGGGGTCCATGCCGTCCGGCGCCACCGCGATGTACGTCTGGCCGGCGAACGTCTGGTCGCCTTCGAACGCCTTCAGCGCCGCCTTCTGGCCCGCTTCGTCGCCGTCGAAGGTGAAGATCACTTCGCCGCGGAAGGCGTCGTCGTCCATCATCAGCCGGCGCAGCACCTTCATGTGGTCTTCGCCGAACGCCGTGCCCGACGACGCGACCGCCGTCGGCACGCCCGCCGCGTGCATCGCCATCACGTCGGTGTAGCCCTCGACCACGACGACCTGGTGCCGCTTCGCGATCTCGCGCTTGGCCAGGTCGAGGCCGAACATGACCTGGGACTTCTTGTAGATCGGCGACTCGGCGGTGTTGAGGTACTTCGCCGAGATCCGGTCGTCGTCGAACAGCCGCCGCGCGCCGAAGCCGACGACCTCGTTGCCGACGTCGCGGATCGGCCAGACCAGCCGCCGGTGGAAGCGGTCCATCGGGCCGCGCTGGCCCTCCTTGGACAGCCCCGCCGTGAGCAGCTCCTTGACCTCGAAACCGCGCGTGAGCAGGTGTTTCGTCAGCTTGTCCCAGCCGCCGGGGGCGTAGCCGCAGCCGAACGTCTTCGCCGCGGCGGCGTCGAACCCGCGCTCGGACAGGAAGTCCCGCGCGGCGCGCGCCTCGTCGGTGTTCAGCTGCTCGGCGTAGAACTCCTGGGCCGCGCGGTGGGCCTCGATCAGCCGGCTGCGGCTGCCGCGGTCGCGCTGGATCGTCGCGCCGCCACCTTCGTAGGTGAGCCGGATGCCGACCCGGTCGGCCAGCCGCTCGACGGCCTCCACGAAGGTGATCAGGTCGATCTTCTGGACGAACTTGATCACGTCGCCGCCCTCGCCACAGCCGAAGCAGTGGAAGGTGCCGTGCGTCGGGCGGACGTTGAACGACGGGGTCTTCTCGTTGTGGAACGGGCAGAGGCCCTTCAGGCTGCCCCCACCGGCGCGGCGCAGCGCCACGTACTCCCCGACGACCTCGTCGATCCGGTTCCGCTCGCGCACCTCCGCAATGTCGCTCTCCCGAATCCGTCCTGCCACGTCACCCACTCTAGTCTTGCCGTTTGCGGCACACTCGGGGCATGGTCTCCACGCCCACCGCCCAGGACACCCTCGCCGCCCAGTTCGCCGCGCACCGCGGCCACCTGATCGGCGTCGCCTACCGGCTGACCGGCACGCGCGCCGACGCCGAGGACGCGGTCCAGGAGTCTTGGCTGCGCCTGGCCGGGCTCGACGACGAGGGCCGCGCGGCGATCCGGGACCTGCGGGGCTGGCTCACCACGGTCGTCGGCCGGATCTGCCTCGACCGGCTCAAGTCGGCCGCGGCCCAGCGGGAGAAGTACGTCGGCAACTGGCTGCCCGAGCCGGTCGTCACGCCGTTCGGACGCCCGGTGAGCGAAGACCCGCTCGACGTCGCCGTGCGTGACGACGGCCTGCGGATGGCCGCGCTGGTCGTCCTCGACAAGCTGACCCCGGAGCAGCGCGTCGCGTTCGTGCTGCACGACGCCTTCTCGGTGCCCTTCGCGGAGATCGCCGACGCGCTCGGCGTCTCGGTCGACGCCGCGCGCCAGTACGCCTCCCGCGGCCGCAAGGCCCTCGCCGACGCCGACCCGGCGCCGCGCGTGCCGCTGGACGACCAGGCGAAGATCCTCGAGAAGTTCGTCGTCGCGCTGCAGGCCGGGGACATCCGGGCGATGACCGAGCTGCTGGCCCCGGACGTCGTGCTCATCGGCGACTCGAACGGCAAGGGCCGGACCACGCGCCAGCTCATCGTCGGCGCGGACAAGATCGTCCGGTTCTTCGTGGGCCTCACGAGCAAGTACCCGCCCGGGGTGCTCACCGGCGGCGAGCCGGTGCTCGTCAACGGCGATCTGGGAGTGTACCTCGCTCCGCAGCCGGGTCAAGACGGCTTCTTCGCCCTCGACGAGCACGTGCAGGCGATGACCGTCCGCGACGGGAAGATCGTCGCGATCTACGACGTGGTCAACCCGGACAAGCTGGCCCGGATCACGCGTCCCGGCGCCGCGCCCGCGTGATCCCGGCCGCCAGCAAAAGCACGGCGAACGCACCGAAGCAGGCCAGGGCCCAGCCCGGGCTCAGGGGCGAGTCCGACAGAGCGCTGGCGTTGCCGCCGTCCCGGCCGGCGTTGGCCTCGCCGCTGCCACTGAGGAACTTCGTGACGGTGTTCAGCGGCAGCCACCGGTGGATCGCCTGCCCCGCCCGGGGGATCAGCGTCACGACGTTCTCCGCCATGAGCGGGTAGGCGACGAGCAGCGCGACCGCGCCGGCGGTGTGCCGCACGAGCAGGCCGACGCCGACCCCGCCGACGGCGGCCAGGGCGAACACCGGGCCGGTCCCGGCGACGATCGTCCAGTCGGCGGCGCTGTCCAGGGCCAGGTCGGCGTCCGGGGCGAGGACCCGCGCCACCAGCCAGGCCGTGAACGCGGCGGCCTCGCCGAGCGCGAACGCGTACCCGGCGGCGACCACGGCCTTCGCCACCAGCGCCGGCCACCGGCTCGGCACGCCCTGGAAGGTGCTGTGGATCGTGCCGGTGTGGTACTCGCCGGTCACGGCGAGCCCGGCCGCCAGCAGCACCGCGACCAGCCCCAGCTGGTAGCCGAACTGGGTGCTCGCGACGGTCGGCGGCAGCCGCGACTCGGTCGCCGTCAGGGCGGTGAGCGCCGCCGGGGCGGCCAGCGCGACCAGCGCGAAGACGCCGCACACCCAGGGCGTGGCGATGCTGAAGAGCTTGATCCGTTCACTGGCGACGAGGTGCATGCGCAGAACGGTCCCGCGGCGGAGCCCGGTCGCGCGTCCGCCCGGAGTCCGATTCCCGGGGTCCTCCTACGGGAGCGGGACGCGGCAGGCGTCGCCCGAGGTGAACCCCTGGTCGACGACGCCGAGCGCGCTGTTCATCCGGGCGCGCGAGTTCTCCAGCGCGATCTGGTAGGTCAGCTCGACGACGCCCTCGCGGCCGAACTCGCGCTCGAGCTCGGCGACCTGCTCGTCGGTCACGGTCACCTGCTCGGCGGACATCGCGTCGGCGTAGGCGATCGCGAGCCGTTCCTGGTGGCTGAAGGCGGGCGAAGTCGCGTAGTCGTCGATCTTCTTCAGCCGTTCGATGTCCAGGCCGTCGTGCTTCTGCAGCATCGTGCCGAAGTCGACGCACCACGAGCAGCCGATCCGGGTGGCGACGCGGTAGACGGCGAGCTCGCGCACGTTCGCGGGCACCTTCTTCGAGGCCCGCTCCACCATCAGCTCGTGCACGGCGTTGGCTCGCAGGAGGCCCGGGTGGTGCGCGGCGACGGCCATCGGCTCGGGCACCGCGCCGTAGCGCCGCCCGGCGATCCGGTAGACCAGCTTGAGGAACGGGCCGGCTTCGGACGTCTTCTTCGCGGGGATGCGAGGCATCAGCGTTCTCCTTCGTTCGCGGTCACGAGGAGGACGAGACGGCTTCGCGAGACGTGACAGCGGGTGCGGTGAGCCAGGCCACCAGCATGATCGCGGCCGCGGCGCCGAACACGACGGTGAGGCCGGCGGCGCCGAGCCCGCCGGTCGTGGCCAGTGCGAGCCAGCCGAACACCGCGGCGCCGGCGAGCCCACCGGCCTGGCGGGCGAAGGTCAGCGACCCCAGCGTGACGCCCATCAGCTCGCGCCGGGCACGGGTCTGGCCCAGGACGGTGTACGCGGACGTGCAGACGGCGAAGGCCGCGCCGATCGCGAACAACCCCGGCGCGAGGAGCCGGGAACTGCCGTCGAGAGCCGCCGCGACGGCGATCGCCGCGAGCCCGGCCGTGCCGAGCAGGCAGCCGAACCGGCCCCACGCCGGCATGTCCGGACGTCGGCGGGCCAGCGCGGCGAAGGACGCGGACAGGGCAAGCTGCCCGGCGGTCATCGCGACGAGCAGCAGACCGGTCCCGGCCGCGTCCGCGCCCAGCGCCGCGACCAGCGCGACGTAGGTGAAGGTGCCGTAGAGCGCGGCGCCCGCCAGCCCGTTGACCAGCACCGCGCGCGCCAGGACGGCGTCCGCGAAGACCTTCGGCGAGATCAGCGGGCTCGGCGTGCGGCGCTGCCTGCGCACGAAGAGGATTCCCACCGCGGCGGCGATCCCGACGAGGATCGGCGTCCACAAAGGACTCCTCGCGAGATCTTCGACGGTGCCGAGGGCGACGACGGCGGAACCCGCGACGGCGAGCAGCACGCTGCTCCCGACGTCGAACTTCTCCTTGGTGCGGCGGGGTTTCGCCGGCAGGCCACGCAGGCCGAGCACCAGCGCGGGCACGCACAGCGGGAGGTTGACCAGGAAGATCCAGCGCCAGCCCGGGCCCGCGGCGAGCAGCCCGCCCAGCGGCGGCCCGCCGAGGGTGGCGGCCGCGAAGACCGCCGTCTGCCAGCCCTGGCGGCGCAGCAGCTCGTCGCGCTCGAACAGCTCGCCGAGCGCGCTCATCGCCGTGACGATCAGGCCGCTCCCGCCCAGTCCCTGCAGCGCGCGGGCGGCGATCAGCGAACCGAGATCGGGCGCGGCGGCGCACCACGCCGAGGCCGCGGCGAACACGAGAACCGAGGCGGCGAACGAGATCCGGCGGCCGTGGAGGTCGCCGAACCGGCCGTGCAGCGGTGTCGCGACGGTGAGGGTGAGCAGGCCGGCGGCGGTCACCGCGACGAGGCCGGTGCGGGCGTGCAGGTCTTCGCCGATCGAGGGCAGGGCCGCGGTGACGATCAGGCCGTCGAGCTGGGCCATGGCCATCCCGAGCAGGAGGCCCGCGAAGGCGAGGTTCCGAGATGTGTGCATAAAGCACACGTTATAACGTGCCTTATGCACACATCAAGCGCGGCCGGCGGACCCGCCCTCTTCCGGCTGGTCCGGCACTGGGCGCGCCAGTGGGCCCCGGACGTCGTCGAGCGCTTCGCCGCCGGCACCCCACCGGCGTGGACCGTGCCGAACCTGTTCGTGATCCAGGCGATCGACGGTTCGGCGAGCGACGAGGTGACGGTCGCCGACGTGGCCCGCCAGCTGGGCATCGACCGCTCGGTGGCCAGCCGGATGGTCGCCGAAGCGGGAAGAGACGGCTTCGTGGTGCGCTCGACGTCGGCCCGCGACGCACGCCGCGCGGTGCTGACGCTGACCGACGCGGCGAAGGAGTTTCTCGCGGCTTCGCAGGCCCACCAGCGTCAGGCGTTCGAGGCACTGGTGGGCCACTGGCCACGCGAAGATCGCGAACGCTTCGCGGGCTACCTCAGCCGGCTCGCGGACGAGGTCCTCGGTTAGGCCAGGATTTCGTTCAGGACTTCCCAGGCGTGCCAGGCGCGGGTGACGCCGAACTGGGCGTTGAACCGCAGCGCGGCGCGGACGTCCTCGGGTGCCGCGCCGCCCCGCAGCGCCCGCCCGACGTGCGTGCGGAAGGTGTCGGCCAAGGTTTGGTAGTGGACGTCGACGCTGAGGCTGACCAGGCCGCGCTCGCGTTCGCTGAGCGTACCGGGCCCGTGGCCGGTGCGCATCCGCGACTGCAGGTCGAAGAACCCGGTGAAGTGCGGATCCAGCTCGTTCAGCCGGGCGCGCACCGGCTCCGGGAGCGGACTGGGCGCGGCGTCCGGCCCGGTGGACAGCAGCTCGGGGGCCAGCGGCTCGGCCGCCGCCGGCGTGACGCCGAGTTCCGCTTCGAGCTCGGTGATCCGCTCGATGCCGGCGGTCGCGGCGTGGTAACCGCAGTCGTAGGAAACGAACCGCAGCAGCTCGCGGATGTCCGAAGTGGACACTCCGGCGGCCAGCCCGGTCCGCACGTGGGCGCCGAACGCCAGGCCCAGGCTCGCCTGGCAGACGTCGGCGGTGACGCACAGGAACGTCTTCTCCCGGTCGGTCAGCTCCGGGATCGCCCGGACGTACTTCGCGGTGGCGCCGACCATCTGCGCGAACACCGGGTCGAGCGCGGCCAGCCTTTCCAGGTTGGTCGGGGTTTCAGTGGTGATCAAGATGGTGCTCCCTCAGTATGGTGAACATTCGTAGCGCTACAGCCGTAGTGCGAATGACGCTACACCTGTAGCGCAATGGGTGTCCAGCTACACTGGGCCGACCATGACCGAGAACCGCCGTCGCCCCAACGCCCGCGGCCAGGGCGAGCTGCTGCGCGAAGAGATCGTCACGGCCGCCGTCCGGATGCTCGACGAGCTGGCCGACGACGAAGCGCTGTCCCTGCGGGCGGTCGCGCGGGAGGTGTCGATCGCGGCGACATCGGTCTACCTGCACTTCCCCGACCGCGACGCGCTGGTGCTGGCGGCGATGCAGCGGTGTCACGAGGAGCTGGTCGGCGCCGGCGACGCCGCGGCCGCGCAAGCACCGGACCCGGCAGCCGCGCTACGCGCCCGGATTCTGACGCAGGCAGCGTGGGCGCGCGAGCACCCGGGTCTCTACAAGGTGCTGCACGAGAGCAAGGTCCACCGGCGGCTCGGCATGCCGTTCAAGGAGGTCATGGTCGCGCGCACGATCGAAGCGGTCCAGGCGTGCATGGACGCGGGCCTGGCACCCACCGACGACGCGGCGACGGTGGCGATCGACCTGCGCACGGCGGTCAACGGCATGCTGGCGCAGCGGATCAACGAGCCCGACCTGCCGTGGCCGCCGGCCATCGAGCAGGTCGACCGGTTCCTGGTCAAGCTGGTCGGCCTACGGCTCTGACCGCGGTCGCGGCAGCCGGTCTTACCCGCCCGTTCTGCCATCGAACATGCTCTACGGCGGCCGCCGCGCGATGGTCCGCGACCCCGTTCGGATCGTCCGCCGCCGCGGCTGATTCCGGCTCCGCCGCGGGTGAATTCGCCTCACCACGCGCGGTTTCCGGGAATGACTGACGTGTAACGCGCTGCCGGTCACGCCACGACTTCGGAGGTATTCCGCCTGCGAAGGAGCCACGTGAACTCGGAATTCGGGCCGTACCGGATCGAGCGGCCGATCGCGCGCGGCGGCATGGGCGAGGTCCTGCGCGCCTGCGACACCCGGCTCGACCGGATCGTGGCGTTGAAGGTCCTGCCACCCCACCTCGCCGCCGACCAGGAATACCGCGAACGCTTTCGCCGCGAAGCGCACGCGGCGGCTCGGCTGCGCGAGCCGCACATCGTGCCGATTCACGCTTTCGGGGAAATCGACGGCCGCCTCTACCTGGACATGCAGCTCGTCGAAGGCGAAGACCTGGCGCCCCGGCTGAACACGCGCGGGCCGATGACCCCGGCCGAAGCCGTCGACGTGGTCGGCCAGATCGCGCAGGCCCTCACGGCCGCCCACGCCGAAGGCGTGATCCACCGCGACGTCAAGCCGTCGAACATCCTCCTGAACCGGAACGGGTTCGCCTACCTGGTGGACTTCGGGATCGCCCGGTCCCGGGAATCGGCGACCGGGCTGACCGGCGCGGGGGCGGCGATCGGCACGCTCGATTACATGGCGCCCGAGCGGTTCACCGGCGCGCGGCCCGACCAGCGCGTCGACGTCTACGCCTTGGCGTGTGTGCTGCACCAGTGCCTGACCGCCACCAAGCCCTTCACCGCGACGACGGCGGCGTCCCTGCTGAACGCGCACCTGAATCAGGCACCGCCACGTCCGAGCCTGCTGCGTCCGGACGTCCCGGGAGCACTCGACGGCGTGGTGGCCCGGGGAATGGCGAAGAGCCCGGACGACCGCTACCCCACCGCCGAAGCTCTCGCGGCGGGAGCACGCGCCGCACTCGGCTCGTCGTCGCCGCGTCGCGACTTCGCGGCCGCACCCGCCGAGACCCGGGCCTTCACCAAGGTCGCGCCGGATGCCGCACCGGGACGCAAGGCCGGTCTCGCGGTGGCGCTCACGATCGTCGTGGTCATCCTGCTCGGCGGAGCGGGAGCCCTGATCGCCCTGCCCGCCCTGCAGTCGCGGACCACGACCACGACACCGACGTCGGCACCGCTCGCCGCGCCCGTCCCGGTCCGGACCACCACGTCGGCGACGGCCGAGACCACCGAGCCCGTCGCGGTGCCGACGGCCGGCGCGAGCCGGCCGTCTCCGGGCGACCTCTCCGGGTTCGTCGTCCACTACTACGGGCTGATGCCCGACACCGACGCCGGCTGGGACCTGATCGGCCCGAACCTGCGGCTGCGGACCCGGGACAGCTACGAGAAGTTCTGGAGCAAGTTCAGCGGCGCCGAGGTCGTCGGCACGCCGGCGGTCGAGGGCAGCACGGTGACCGCGCGGGTCCGGCTGCACTACCGCGACGGCCGCCCGGACATCACCGAAACGCATGTTCTCGGCATCGCGATGCAGGACGACCACCTCTGCATCGACGCCGATGCGGTGCCGAAGAACCGCTGAGCTACTCGCCCGTGCTGCCGTCGATCGACTCGCGGATGAGGTCGGCGTGGCCGTTGTGGCGGCAGTACTCCTCGACCATGTGCACCAGGATCCAGCGCAGGCTGGGCGAAGTGCCGTCCCGCCGCGTGTGCTTCGACGGCTGTGAAAGGTCGCCCTTCGCCATCGCCTCCGCGTACAGCTCCCGGGAGCGCGCCACGGCTCCCTGCCAAAGCTCGCGAAGCTGCTCCGGGGTGTCCTCCGCCGCCGAATCCCAGTCCCAGTCCGGGTTTTCGCGCCACTCCACCGCGTTCCACGGCTCCGCCGGCTCGCGGTCGAACAGGACGCAGGAGAACCAGTAGTCCTCCACGTACGCGAGGTGCTTGAGCAGCCCGCCCAGCGTCATCGTGGACGGCGGGTGCGTCGCGCGCAGGCCCGCCTCGTCCAGCCCGGCGCACTTCCACGCCAGGGTGTCGCGGTGGAAGTCGAGGAAGCCGAGCAGGATCGCGGCTTCGTCGCCGTCGACGGGCGGCTCGGTCCGCCCCTGGTCGTCCACTGAGGTCACGGGCGCCGACTCTACCGAAACTGTCGTACCCCTCCACTAGGTTTCCGGCATGGCTGAATTCGTACTGGTGGCAGGCGCTTGGCTCGGTTCGTGGGCGTGGGACGAGGTGGTCCCGGGGTTGCGCGAAGCGGGCCACGGCGCCCACGCGGTGACGTTGTCCGGCGTCGCCGAAAAACGCGAGGTACCCGCTGGGCAGCAACGGCACGTGCAGGACATCGTCGACGTCGTCTCGCAGGGCGATCTGCGGGACGTCGTGGTGGTCGGGCACAGCTACTCCGGCATCCCGGCCGGGCAGGCGGCCGAGCGGATCGGCGACCGGCTGCCGCGCGCGGTGTTCGTCGACTCCAACGTGCCGGCCGACGGCGAGTCGTTCACCTCGGTCTGGTCCGAGGCGCAGGTCACGGCCCTCACCGAGCGCGGCTTCTGGCCCCCGCTGACCGCGGAAGACTATGCGGGCCAAGGGCTTTCGGACGCCGAGATCGCCCGGATCGTCGGGGGCTCGACCCCGCACCCCGCCGCGTCGCTGACCGAACCCGCGGTGCTTTCCCGCCCGCTGGGCGAGCTCCCGGCGACCTACGTCAAGTGCCTGCTCGACGGCGAAACGCCCAGCCCCGACGTCGTGAAGCTGCTGGAAAGCGACCGCTGGCAGCTGGTGGAGCTGGACACCGGGCACTGGCCGATGTTCTCGCGACCGAAGGAGCTGACCACGATCCTGCTGGACGCGGCGAAGGGCTGACCGCGGCCGGTCACGGCGTCAGGGCGCGGACGTCCCAGATCCACACACCGCCGACGAACTCCGCCGGCTTGCGCAGCAGAAGCTCCACAGTGGACTTCAGCGCTTCCTGGTTCTGGCGCGGCCCGACCACGAGGACGTCCGCGTTCCAGGCGCGCAGGTCGGTCAGCGCCTGGGTGCGGTCGGCTTCGGTGACTTCCGCGGCCTGCCCCGTCTTCTCGACCTCCGCGAACAGGTCGGAGGTCGGCAGCGGCACCGCGCCGTAGCGGCCGCGGCGGTCGTCCGGCGAGGTCGGGCCGACGAAGTAGCCCTCGGGCATCGGGTAGCCGAGGCCCGCGTCGACCTGCCAGTGCAGCGGCTCGGCCTCGCCGGTGCTGGGCAGCGGCACCGGCACGAGCGAGCCGCCCGGGGCGATGTACTGGCGCCAGATCCCGTCGGCGAAGAAAGGCGGTGAGAGCGGGCGTTCGTGCGTCACCAGCTCCGTCGGCGCGATCGGCAGCAGCACCGCCACCACCGCGCCGATCCAGATCATGCGCAGCGGGAACCGGGGCTTGCCGTCCAGGGGTTCCGGTTGCTCGGCCGCCGCCGTCCAGACGCGGTGCGTCGCGATCGCCAGGAGCGCGCCGACCACCGGGATGCAGCCCATCGCGAGCCGGGACTCGAGCAGCGAGTCCAGCAGCGGCAGCTGCCCCAGCCACTTCCACGGGCCCGGGATGCCGGTGTCGTCGTGTGCCACGGTGATCTCGATGCCGAGCGAAAGCAGGGCCATCACGTACATCGTGATCGCGAGCGCGCGCGAAACGACGTCACGCCACAGCCAGATCGTGAGCACGACCATGAGCACGATGAGCGGCCAGCCGAAGAAGGCGTTCTCCTCGGTGCGGTTCATCGACACGTCCGCCGCCGCCTCGGGCGCGCCGGCGATCGACTGCGTCGCGAAGCGCGTGAACGCCGCCGTGTCGTTGCCCGCCGAACCGTGCAGCAGCGAATGGAAGCTCTGCGGGCCGAAGAACTGCCAGTACAACGGGAACCCGGCGATCAGCAGCGCGACGACCGCGCCGATGCCGATCCCCTTGCCCAGCGGCGCCAGCATGCCGCGGATCTCCGCGCGGTGCGGAATCAGGTAGGCGATCGCGAACACCACGAACGTGATCGCGAAGATCATCAGCGGTTCTTCGCCCAGCAGGATCTGCCACGCGACGAGCAGCCCGAGCACGATCCCGTTGCGCACCGGGCGTTCGCCGTGGGCGATCTGGATCGTCTTGAGCGCGATGAACGGCAGCACGAACAGCACGACGAAGTTCGGGTGCGCGTTGCCGTGCGAGATCATCGGCGGGGCGAAGCCGCAGAACGCGCCGCCGATCGCGGCCGCCGTGCGGTTCGGCACCAGGTGGCGGGAGAACACCCAGTACCAGCCGGTCGTGGTGCCGGCGAGCCCGGCGGTCAGCACGATCGCCCACGTCAGCGTCGCGCCGAAGGTCAGCGTGATCGGCGCGAGGGGGACGTTCAGGCCGAACATCGCCGCGTTCGCCGCCATGTTGACGCCGTGCGGGTAGTTCTGGAGGTCCGTGGTGAACGGGTTCTGGAAGTGCAGGACGGCCTTCGCGACGACCGTCGAGTACCACTCCCACTGGCTCTGGTCGGCGGCGCCGTTCCAGAGGTAACCGCGCTTGAGGTCGAACCAGAGCCCGTTGTAGAGCAGGATCGTGAAGAGCAGGAACCCGCCGGTGATGGCGGAGTCCTGCCACGCCCAGCGCTTCGGGGCTTCGGGTGGTTCGGGGGCGGGCGGGACGAGGTCGGGAACGGCTTCGGACTTCAAGCTCACGGTTCGACCACCCTGGCGAGGAAGTGGAGGGCCCCGGTGCCGGCGTGCCGGACCAGCAGCAGGAACGGCCGGTCGACCGTAACGGTGACCGGGTCGTCGATGATCATCGAGGTGAGGCGCATGGTCAGCGCGGTCGCGGCGGCTCCCTCGAAGCCTTGTTCGTCCACCCGAAGCACGGCCTGGTGCAGCACCTCGGACACGGTCAGCCGCGGGTCCGGGGAGAGCCCGCTCAGGTCGGCCTCGTCGGAAAACATCGTGCGGACGCCGAGTCCGCGCAGCACGCCCGTGAGCGAGCTGGGGATGTCCAGCGAAATCTTCGGCAGGGCGAGCTCGACGGGCTTGAAGCCGATGCCGTCGAGGATGCGCGTGAGGGTCGGCTGGTCGAGAGCCGCTTCGGCTTCGGCGAGGTCGCCGTCGGGCAGCAGCACCACGGCCTGCAGGCCGCCCGCCGCGACCAGCTGCACGGCCTGCCAGCCGGCGGCGTGCGCGTAACCGACGCGCTCGCTGAGCCACATGGTCGGGACGTCTCGGGTGCCGGAGGGCGCGTGGAACGGCGCGTCACCGGTGTTCGCCTCGCGGAACGGCAGCTTCCACGCGGCTTTCAGGTAGAGGGCGTTGACCAGCACGGCAGCGACGTCCCGGTCGATCGAGCCGGGCGGCAGCAGCTGCGGGATGAGGCCGCGCGTGGTGCGCCCGACGTCGTCGTTGATCAGGGCGCGCGCGGCTTCGGGCTCTTTTTCGAAGGGCGCGCTCGCGACGGCGGCGCCGGGCCACCCGGCCAGCTCGGCCTTGAAGGAGTCTTCGAGCGGCAGCCGGTCGTCGGCCCACAGCGTGTTCGAGACGGCCAGCTCGGCTTGCTCGCCCCGGGCCTCTTCGACGAGCTGCGCGGCGTCCCGCAGCAGGACGCTCTGCTCTCCGGGATCCCCGAGCAGCGCGACGAGCTCCTCCCGCGTCTGCCCCCGGGCGGCCAGAGCGGCCAGGGTCAGGGCGCTGGCCACCGAATACGGCGAGAAACAGGAGTTCCCGCCCTCGGCACCGAGGGCCGCGTGGACGGCGAGGGCGAACCGGAGGTGGCTGTCCGTGGCCATGCGGGCGAGACTACCGGAACGGTTCACCCCGCCGGGCGACCACGCAGAACTCCGCCCAAGGTGACAAATCCCCCACGCGGGAAGGTACGGCCGAATGCCGGAACCACCGCCCGACCGGATCAGCACGCCGTACCCAGACGGTCGTCCCGCGTACCTGGAGGTCGGCTCACGTACCTGGAGGGTCGGCTCACGTGATCGGAGGGGCATCTCACGTGATCAGGAGGGCATCTCACGTGATTGGTGATGCCTCTCCGGACACGGGTGATGCCTGGTCGGTCAGCGGTGGTGGCGGGTTACGTGCCAGGAATACCACGTGTGGGCCTGCGCGTCCGTGAGCGAAGCGACCTGGTCGATCACCACCCGCAGGAGCCCCGCGTCGTCGCGGGCCGTGTTCCACGCCGGGACGAACAGCGGGTCCAGGGACTCCGGCGCACGTCGGGCCAGCGCGTGGACCAGCTCCACCAGCAGCTCGCGCTGCCCCTCCTGCATCGCCAGCCGGCGGCGGTCGCTCATCACGTACCGCAGCGCCAGCGCCTTCAGCAGCGCCACCTCCGCCGCGACCTGGTCCGGGACGCACAGCCGCGCCCGGTAGCGGCCCAGCGGCCCCTCGCCGAACTCCGCGCGGGTGCCGGTGACCGCCGCCGTCGTGAACCGGCCGACCAGCTCGCTCGTCAACCGCTTCAACGCCACCTGCGCGCCCGGCGAGCCGTCCGGCTCCGCCGACGTCAGCGCCGCCACCACCGGCAGCGCCAGCAGCTCCGCCGCCGCATCCTCCAAAGTGGACACCGACTGCGCCGAGAAGTGCTTGGCCGCGGCCTCGGCGACGGCCGCGCGCTCGTCCGGGTGGGCGAGCACGCGCAGCTTGATCCGGCCGGCCAGCACGCCGTCCTCGACGTCGTGCACAGAGTACGCGACGTCGTCCGCCCAGTCCATGATCTGGGCCTCCAGGCACGTCCGCTCTTCCGGCGCCCCCTCGCGGACCCAGGAGAACACCGGGACGTCGTCGGCGTACACGCCGTACTTCACCTGCCCCGGCTTGCGCGGCCACGGGTACTTCGTGGTCGCGTCCAGGCACGCGCGGGTCAGGTTGAGCCCCACCGGGTCACCCTCGGCGGAGAGGAGCTTCGGCTCCAGCCGGGTGAGGATGCGCAACGTCTGCGCGTTGCCCTCGAAGCCGCCGCACGCGGTGGCCACCTCGTCGAGCGCGCGCTCGCCGTTGTGCCCGAACGGCGGGTGCCCGATGTCGTGCGCCAGCCCCGCGGTGTCGACGAGGTCCGGGTCGGCGCCCAGCTCCTCGGCGATGCCCCGGCCGATCTGGGCGACTTCCAGCGAGTGCGTCAGCCGGGTGCGCGGGACGCCGGTGACCTCGGCGCCCTCCCCCGGCCCGACCACCTGGGTCTTGCCGGCGAGCCGCCGCAGCGCCGCCGAGTGCAGCACGCGGGCCCGGTCGCGGGAGAACGCACTGCGCCCGTCCGCCCGCGTACCGGGCAGCGCCGCGCCCTTCGCCGGTTCCGGCAGCAGGCGGGCGGTGTCGTGCTCGGTGTAATCCACCCGGCCAGCCTAAACGCGGCCACCGACAAATCTCAGCCGAGGAAGGTGGCGAAGAGGTCGTCGGCTGGGGTCTTCGTCAGCCGGTAGTACAGCAGCGCGCCGGTCTCGCGGACGATGTAGCGCACCTGCGTGACGCGCTCCTGCACGATCGGCCCGCTGTGCGTCGGCGCGGTCCAGGCGTCCAGGCCCAGGTCGTCGGCCATCGTCCGGGCCCGGAACGAGTGCCACGGGTCGCTGACGAGCACCGCCGTGTGCCAGCCGCGCCCCTGGACCTGGTCCGCGACCGCCCGGAGGCTGCGCAGCGTGTCGCTGCCCTCCCCGACGGCCAGCGTCGCGGACGCGGGCACGCCGTGCCGGGTCAGCCACAGCTGGCCGGCCCGGGCTTCGGTGAAGTTGTCCTCGGCCTTCTTGCCGCCCGCGGTGACGATCGTCTTCGCGACGCCCGCGTCGTAGAGCTGCTTCGCCTTGACCAGCCGCGCCGCGTAGATGTCCGACGGCTTGCCGTTGTACTGCGCCGCGCCCAGCACCACGATGACGTCGGCGGGCGTCCGGTCGTTCTCGCGCGCGACCTGCCAGACGCGGAACGCCGTGCCGCCGACGAGCGCCAGCAGCATGAGGACCGTGCCGAAGGCGATCCGGCGTGCCCAGCTCGCGCGCGTCGGTTTGGTGCGTTCAGCGGTACCCACCCGGCCCATCTTGTCAGAAGGCCACCGGCCGCTCAGAGCCAGCCGCGCTCCTCCGAAACCCGCACCGCTTCGGCCCGCGTCCGGGCGCCGGTCTTGCCGATCGCGGCGGACAGGTGGTTGCGCACGGTGCCCTCCGACAGGTGCAGGGCCCGCGCCACGTCGGCCACCGTGCTGCCGTCCTTGGCTTCCCGCAGCACATCCCGCTCCCGCCCGGTGAGCGGGCTGGCGCCGGTGGCCAGCGACTCGGCGGCCAGCGCCGGGTCCACCACCCGGAGTCCACTGTGGACGCGTCGCACGGCTTCGACGAGCTGTTCGGGCGGGGCGTCCTTGACGACGAACCCGGCCGCGCCCGCCGCCATCGCGCGCGCCAGGTAACCGGGCCGGCCGAACGTGGTGCAGATGATCACCCGGCACGACGGGAGCGCGGCCCGCAGGTCGGCCGCCGCCTCGAGGCCGTCCTTGCCCGGCATCTGCACGTCGAGCAGGGCGACGTCGGGCTTGGCCTCGCGCGCGGCGGCCACCACCTCGTCGCCGGAGCCGACCTGCCCGACCACCTCGATGTCGTTCTCGAGGCTGAGCACGGTCGCCAGCGCACCGCGCACCATGGCCTGGTCGTCGGCCAGCAACACCCGGATCAAGCGAGTCCTCCCGCGGGTTCGGCGCGCACGGCCGGGGCGGCCGCGCGAGGTTCAGGCTGCGAGACCTCCGCCCGCACCAGCAATCCTCCCCCGGGCCGCGCGGACGCCCGCAGGGTGCCCCCGACCGCGTCGAGCCGCTCGGTGAGGCCGCGCAGGCCGTTGCCCGGGACGACCTCGGTGGCCGTGCCGTCGTCCTCGACCTCCAGCCAGGTGTCCCCCAGCTTCACCTTGACCAGCTTGGCGCCGGAGTGCCGCAGCACGTTCGTCACGGCCTCACGCAGCACGTACCCGAAGACGCTCTGGAGCTCGGGCCGCACGTTGTCGACCGCGTGCGGCAGGTCGGCGTCGATCTCCGCGGCCCGCAACGCGGCCCGGGCGCCGACGATCTCGGCCGACAGCGACACCTCGCGGTACTCCGACACCGTAGCGCGGACGTCGGAGAGCGCGCTGCGCGTCAAGCCCTCGACCTCACGGATCTCCTCGACCGCCCGCGGGATGTCCCCGGCGGTCTCCAGCACCCGCCGGGCCAGCCCCGCCTTGACGGTGATCGTGGTGAGGCTGTGCCCCAGCAGGTCGTGCAGGTCGCGGGCGACGCGCTCGCGTTCGTTCGCCACGGCGAGCGTGGCGATCTCCTCGTTGGCCAGCTGCAGCCGCCGGACCGCCCGGACCAGGCTGGACATGAAGAACATCGCCATCGTCACCGACGCGACGGTGACCAGATCGCCCCAATCGTCGGCGAAGCGGCCGTCCAGCAGCAAGATCCCGGCCCCCAGCAGCAGCGCGACGCCGTCGAGGATCACCACCCAGGCCAGCGGCAGCAGGAACACCAGCGCCGCGGTGCCGTAGAGCATGACGAACGGGTTGGTGTCCGCCGCGGCGACCACGGCCAGCCCCAGGACGAGCATCCACCCGCTGTAGGCGAACCGGAACGGGCGGCCGCGATCGAACGCCAGCGGGAACAGCGCGTACGAAACCGCGACGGCGTAGACGAGCGCCCACAACGCCACGACCCCGGGCGTAACCCGGTCCACGGCCAGCAGCGACTTCGTCACCGGGATGAGGTAGGGCAGGGTGAACACGATCGACAGGAACGGCCACCGGAACTTGTCCGGCCCACTGCGGCCCCGGTTGACCGGCGGGTCCTCCCACCACGTGTCCCTTTTGCCCAGTCCGTACGGCTGCGCTTCGTCCTTGGCCATCGCCGTTCCCATTCCCCTGTCCCGGCCCTCAGACCCGGGCGCTGTCCTTACGGTAACGCCTGATCACCAGGGCTCCGAGCACGAGCGTCCACGCCCCGAGCACGCCGGCGGCCGTCGGCAGCGAGACCACCATGTCGCTGGTCACCGCGGGCCGCGCGACCTGCAGCACCCAGTACGTCGGCATGATCTGCGCGACGTCGTGCATCCAGCCCGGCATCGATTCGATCGGGATCCACAGCCCGCCGAGGAAACCCATGCCGAGAGTGACGATCATGTTGACCGGCTGCATCGAATCGGGCGTGCCGAACTGGCCGAGCAGCAGCCCGAGCAGGACCAGCGGGATCGTGCCGAGCCAGACGCCGGCGAAGATCCGCACCCAGCCCGCGGCGTCCAGGTGCACACCCTCGACCGCCACGGCCAGCAGCGGCACGAGGATCAGCGCGGGCAGCCCCACGAGCATCCCGGAGATGCCCTTGCCCGCCAGGTAGCCGGTGCCGGTCAGCGGGGTCAGGCGCAGCTGCCGCTGCCAGCCGAGTGCGCGTTCCAGGGCGAGCCGGGCCCCGCTGTTCGTCGCCGCGGCGAACGTCCCGAACGTCATCATGTTGATCATGATCACGGCGGCGATCGCGACGTGGTCCGGTGCGTCCGCCTTCGTGAAGACGTTGGCCTGCAACAGGAACATCAGCACCGGGAACGCGACGACGAAGATCAGGAACCGCGGCGCCCGGAAGTTCCGGCGGATCTCGGTGAGCAGGTAGGCGGCGTTCATCGCACGGACTCCGGGGTCTCGTCGGCGGTCAGGGAGAGGAAGGCGCCTTCGAGGCCGACGGCGCCGATCTCGACGTCGCGCACGGCGGGCACCGCGGCCTTGAGCGCCCACAGCGTCGAGTCGGAGTCGCCGGTGGAGATCGCGACGCGGTCACCGCGCAGCTCGAACTCCTTGACGCCGGGCAGCGCCGCGACGACGGCTTCGGTCGCGCCCGGGACGGCGGCCCGCAGCGTGCGACCGCCGGCCAGCGCACGGACCTCGGCGACGCTCCCGTCGGCGACGACGCGGCCGCGTCGCATCAGCACGACGCGGTCGGCGAACTCCTCGGCCTCTTCGAGGTAGTGCGTGGCGAACAGGACCGTCCGGCCGGACTCGGTGAACGAGTACATCGACTGCCAGAACTCGCGCCGGGTCCCGACGTCCATCGCGGCCGTCGGCTCGTCGAGGATCAGCAGGTCGGGGTTGCTGACCAGGGCGACGGCAAAGCGCACGCGTTGTTTCTGCCCGCCCGACAGCTTGTTCGCGCGGCGCCCGGCCAGCTCGTCGATCCCGGCGGCGCGCAGGGCCTCGGCGACCGGCATCGGCTTCCGGTGCAGCGCCGCGACCATGCCGACGGTCTCCCCGACGGTCAGGTCGTCCATCAGGGCGCCGCCCTGCAGCATCGCGCCGATCAGGCCGGCGCGGACCGCGTCGATCGGCTTGCGCCCGAACACGCGCACGTCGCCGGTGTCGGGGCTCGTGAGGCCGAGGATCATGTCGACGGTGGTGGACTTGCCGGCGCCGTTGGGGCCGAGCAGGGCGACCACTTCGCCCGGGGCGATCGTCAGGTCGACGCCGTCGACCGCGTGCACGTCCCCGTAGTGCTTGCGCAGGCCGGTGAGGTGGACCGCGGCTCCCGCCGCCACCGCCTGGAGTGCTGTTTCTCGCATGCCCCCAGGCTGCCGCCCGCGACGCCGCCGCTCCCAGACCGTGCGTCACGACCTGGCCGTGACAGGTGTCAGGGGTCCGCCGGGCCCGGAAAGCCGTGAAGGCCTCCTTACCGGCATCTTGAGCCGGTAAAAGTCCGGG
>NZ_JBFBBQ010000033.1:0-88429 GCF_040682775.1 Amycolatopsis sp. NPDC051106
TTGGTTGCGTCTGACGCACCCAATGTGGCCTTCGGTGCGTCTGACGCACCGAAGGCCACATTGGGGCGCTCAGTCTGCGCGGACTCCGGGTGGGAGGACGCCGAAGATCGTCGCCGTCGAACCCGCGCCGTTGCGGTTGATCGGGCCGCCCGCCAGCACCCACGCCCCCGTCGTCGGCAGGGCCTTCAGGTTCGCCAGGATCTCCAGGCTGATCCGGTGCCGCCGGTAGACCAGCTTCGACACCGTGTACGTCTCGTCGGTGCCGACGTCCGGGCTGAACGTGTCGGTGCCGGTGCCACCCCGGCGGCCGAGCCGTCCGGTGTCGATCAGCCACTCGACCGCCGGGATCGAGAACCCGGGCTGGTGCAGCACGCCGTCGGCGTCGGTGTTCGGGTAGGCCGGGGTCCCCCACTTCGCGTCCCAGCCGGTCCAGAGCACGACGACGGACTCGTCGGGGATCCGGCCGTGGCGCTTCTCCCACGCCTTGAGGTCGTCGACCGTGACGCCGTAGTCGGGGTTGCCCGCGGCCTTCGCTCTTATGTCGATCTTCACGGCGGGCCGGAATAGATCCGCGGGATCCATGTCGTCGGCCAAGGGCTCGCCGGTGTTGAAGTGGCCGGGCGCACCCCAGTGCGTGCCGGTGTGCTCGCCTTCGCGGACGAACTGCAGGTAGTAGCCGTCGTCCGGGATGGTGGCGATGGTTTCCAGCTCGAAGGCCGGGTCGCCGGGGAAGACGTTCGTCGTGGCGGGATCGTTGACGTGCGAGAGGTTGACCAGGTTCAGCTGGTCGAGCCGGACCGGCGGTGCTGTCGCGGCGGGGGCGGCCTGGGCGGTCCGCCCGGACAGCGCGGCGCCGAACACCCCGGCCAGCCCGGCGGCCAGCACCCTGCGTCTCATCGGCATGGGGACCCCTTTCACCGGAACACCGCCCGTGCGGTGTGCCTGCACGGTGATATCACCCGAGCCACGCGGGGCCAAGGAGCTGAGCGAGGATGGGCGCATGAACGACGACATCGAAGACCACGCCGACGAAGGCATCCTCGACCCCGAGGACACCTTGGACGACCGCGACGAGCTGGCGGAGGGGTACTCACCGCCGGAACGCCCGCGGGAAACCGAGGACTGGGGCACGACCGCGCGCGAGACCGCCGAGGGCGAGAGCTGGGAAGGCCGGCTGGCCCGCGAGGTCCCGGACCTCGCGTCCGACGAGGGTGACGGTCTCGGTGACAGCGAAGACACCGACGGCGAGCTGATCGACGACGAGGTCGGCGACGTCCGCGCGGGCCGCCTGGTGGCGACGGACGAGGGCTTCGGCGCGGACACCGACGAAGAGCTGTACGCGTCCGACGCGGGCATCGACGGCGGCGCGGCGTCGGCGGAGGAAGCGGCCGTCCACGTGATCGACCCGTCCCGGCGCTGGTGACGAGCCGGACCCGCCCCCTCGACGGGTCCGGCCCCGATTTCGCGACCGGCCTAATCCTTTCCCCCGTCCGGCGCGTGGGGTAGGCGGCAGAGCGGTCATGTCCGGATCCGGCCGGACCCGCCCGCCCTGCCGGAAGGGGACACGGGATGCTCGAGGGGCTGCTGACACCCGGCGCGGGCGCGCTGTACGACGCGATGGTGCGCACCGGGCCGTTACCGCTGGACGACCCGCGGGCCGAGAGCCCGGAGATGCGGGAGCTGCTCGACCGCGGGTTCGCGCGCCGCGACTACCGCGACGACCCGGTGATCGCGCCGATGGAGCCGGTGCGCGCGGTCGACCACGCCATCCTGGGCGCGCAGCAGCAGCTGCTGGAGCAGCAGCGCCAGATCGTCGCGGCGCGCCAGCAGCTCGACGTGCTGCAGGCGGTGTACCGGGCGGCGAACGGCGCGGGCGGCACCGCGGCCGTCGAAGTGCTGACCGACCCGCGGCGCATCGGCTCGCTGTCGCTGGAGCTGTGCCTGTCCGCGCGCGAGGAGTTCCTGACGTTCACGACGCGCCACTTCAAGCGCAAGCCGGACGCGGGCACGGTGATGCGGCTGCCGGAGGCGGTGACCGAGCGCGGGGTCGTCCTGCGCAACGTGTACGAGCGCGCGGCGCTGGAGTTCGAGGGCGCGAAGGAGGTCGTCGACGCGAGCGTGGCCGCCGGCTGGACCATGCGGGTGGCGCCGGAGCTGCCGATGAAGATGGTGATCGCGGACCGCCATTCGGCGCTGGTCCCGCTCGACCCGAGCGGCATGGACGGCGCGCTGTTCGTCCGCAGCCCGACGATCGTGGCGTCGTTGCGGATGCTGTTCGAGCTGGTCTGGAGCCAGGCGGTCGCGGTGCAGGGGCCGGATTCCCAGCCGCGCCACGGGTTGACCCCGACCCAGGCGAAGGTGCTCGACCTGCTGGCGACGGGCATGACGGACGGAGCGATCGCGCGGCACCTCGACGTGAGCGAGCGGACGGTCCGCAGGCACGTGCAGGGGCTGCTGGAGGCCCTGCAGGCGGACAACCGGGTGGCGGCGGTCTTCGCCGCGACCCGGCTGGGCTGGCTGGGCTGACGCCCGCGTCTCGTGCCCGGCTGGGCGTGCTGGGCTCAGGCCGACGCGAGTCGGCCCCTGCCCCGGCCGACGCAGCTCGGCCTGTGCCCCGGGCTGGGCTACTCCAGCTTCTTGCACTGAGGCGGGCCCTCGGTCCAGATCCAGACGCACTGCCCCGGAGGCCGGACCGCGGGATCACCGCTGCCCGACGCCGCGGCCGCCACCGGCGCGCCCAGCGTCCCGATGACCGCCGCCACGGCCAACCCGGCCAGCGCTCGCTTGATCATGGTGGTCCTCCCCGTGCGGTGATCTTCCACCGCCAACGTAAGGCCGGGGCCCGGTGCACCGGCAGGGGCGGGTTCGGCCACTGTCCGCTTCCGGCCAGCGGTGGGTGGGAGGCCGGGTTCCGAGGCGGGTTCCGCGCTCGGCCGGGCACAGGTTCCGAGGCCGGCCGGGCACGGCCGGCACAGGTTCCGAGGCGGGTTCCGTGCCCGGCCGGGCACGAGTTCCGAGCCGGGTTTCGAGGCCGGATTCCGCGCTCGGATTCCGAGGCCGGGTTCCGCGCCCCGGTTCCGAGGCCGGGCGCGGCCCGGAGTCCGCACCGACCGGCACGGGCCGCGCGGTCGGAGCCCGCTCGGATCCGGCCGGAACCGGACGTTGGCCGCCCTCGACCGGTGTGCCGGGGACGCTGCGCTCATACCGTCAGGGCATGGGTGAGGAGGCGCCCCCGCGCTGGTGGGCCGAGGAGGGCGCGCGGCCCCGGCCGGAGCCGGCCGGCTGGTGGCCCGAGGCCGACACCCTGCACTGGGTCCAGACCCGCCACCCCACAGACGACGACCCACCCGGCTGAACCGCGAGCCACGCAGCGCCCCAATGTGGCGTTCGGTGCGTGGGACGCACCCAATGTGGCGTTCGGTGCGTCTGACGCACCGAACGCCACTATTGGGTGCGTGAGACGCAACCAACGCCACATTGGGGCGCTTGGGGAGGGCCGCCGCGGGGCGCCGGACCTCGGCCGGGCGCTAGAAGCCGAACGCCGTGCAGCTCGCCGTCGCGGTCTTCGACGGGTCGCTCACCGAGGTCGCCGTCAGCTTCACCCGGGCCGCCAGGTCACCGCCCGAGCCTCGCTTCGCGTACGCCGGCACCTTCACGTGCCCGCCGAACTTCGCCGTCGCCAGCTCGTTCGGCAGCCGGACCTGCCAGCCTCGGGCGTCCGTCGACACGCTCAGCCGGTACGTGTCCGTGTCGTACGGTGCCTGCGCGCCCCGGGCCGAACCCGTGTTGAGCAGGCCGAAGTCGCACGTCGCGAGGCCGCCGCGGGCGAACGCCGGCGGGGCCGGGGTCACCGCCGCTCCGCGTGCCTGGCTGCCCGACCCGTCCAGGGACGCCACCGTCACCGTGTACGACAGGACGCCGCGGCGGTCGCGGGCCAGGTCGGTGATCAGGAACCGCAGGCGGTTCGCCTGGTCGGTGTACTCGTACGGGGCCGACGCCTCGGTGCCCGCCTTGAACAGGGCGTCGTTGAGCTGCCGGTAGTCGCCGACGGTGATCTTCACCGGCGTGCCGTCCGGCTTCGTGTAGTCGGTGATGCCGATGTCCTGCGGGTTCGCGTCGATCACCCAGTCGAAGGGCGCGTCGTCCTTGTTCTTCGTCTTGGTGATCATGACGCCGGAGTCCGGGGCGAACGAGTCCGCGCCCATCCGGTCGACGACCTCGACGGTGTAGTTGTCGTAGCCGCCGCCGTCGCAGAACGGGTCCTTCGCCCGGTCGCACTTCGGCGCCTTGTCGCCGCCGGTGAGCTTGATGTTCAGCCCGGTGAACGCGCCGGGCTGCGCCTCCGTCTCCCGCGCGGTCAGGCGGGCCGACACCGGACCCGAGGACGCCAGCGCGTTCCGGTCCAGCTGCAGGACGTCCGCCGGGTCGACGATGCCGAGCTTCAGCTTGTTGCGCAGCTGGTGCTGGGCACCCATCGAACTGCCCTGCGTCGCCGGGATCTGCCAGCGCGTGTGCGGGCCGCCGGGCCCGTTGAACGTGCCGCGCGACAGCATGTCCCACGGTCCGCTGTAGGCGCGGGACGGCGGGTTCCCGAACGGGTTGTTGTAGTTGTCGCCGATGCCCAGGATGTGGCTGAACTCGTGCGCGTAGGTCGACTGACCCGAACTCTCGGCCTGCACCGAGCTGCCGTTCTGGGCGTTCGGCCAGATGCTGGCGGCCGACGCCCACGACGTCCACGGCACGTACCGCGTCGCCGCGTAGTTGGGCAGGTCGTGGTCCGGCGGGCCGAACGCGTCCGGCACGCTCTCCTTGGTGCCGAACTTCATCTCGCCGAACTCCTGCCAGGTCGAGCTCTCGTCCTGGCCGGCCGACAGGTAGAAGACGAAGTCGAACTGGTTCGCGGTGTCGCCGACGTCGGCGCGCCAGGCGTCGCCGGCGTCCTTGCGGATGTCACGAGCGCAGTTCGCGCCGGGCGGGCAGGCGCTCGGCTGGAACTCCATGCCGTACTCGTAGGACTTCCCCGGCATCCGGTACGGCCCGAACGCGGTCAGCTGCACACCGAAGCGGCCGCCGGAGTCCTCCATCCAGTACTCGTTGATCGTGTGCCCGTTGTTGAGCGCTTCGGGCTTGTTGAGGAAGTCCTGGTAGTACTGCGCGACGCCGGCCCGCGGGATGTTCGCGGCGGCGGGGCCGGGGTTGCCGAAGATCGTCGAGTTCGCCGGCTTCGTGACGACGAAGTCCTGGTCCGGGTAGTCGGCGAGGACGACCGCGCCCTTGAACGTGCGCTGCGTCGGCTTCAGGGAAGGGTCGGCCCAGTTCGTGCCGGGCACCTTCTTGTAGTCCGACCAGGTCATGTGGTCCTGGTTCTCCCAGTGCGCGGCGTCGATCGGCGCCGGCCAGCCGCGGGTCAGCGGCTCGGCGGCGGCGGTGCCGGCGCCGAGCCCGGTGAGGACGGTGACCGCGGCGAGCAGGACGAGCGCCTTCGGGGTTCTGGAACGCATCTGCGGCTCCTTCACTGGGAACCCACGGGGGTGGTGGTTCCCGAAGATCGACCGTATTGAGCCTCGCTGTCCCGGTTCCGCCTCGCGGCGAGGTCCACCCGCTTGCCCCACGACGAAAGTCTGGCCGGCAACGAGCACCTCGCCGGACCGCAGTGAATGACTCATTCCTGGCGCCGGACGAGGTGAATGGGTCATTCACTGCAGTCCGGTGCTGTGGACAAGTCCGGCCGCGCGCGCCGCGAGCGCCGGAAACCGTCGGTGCTCGCCGGTAGCGTGGAAGACGGGGGCGCCCCCGCGGGCCGCGCGCCGATCCCCGCCGGTGTCGCCGTGCCCGCCGCGGGCCCGGCCGGTGTGACGCGGCGGACGCCCGCTCCGGCGGCGGGACTACGCTTGGCGCTCATGAGCGTGGTCTACGACTGCAGCAAGCGGGAGTCCCGGGCCGACGGACTGGCGGCGGCCGCGGGCGCGGTGCGGTCGAGCAGGCTGGTCGTCCTGCCGACCGACACGGTCTACGGCATCGGTGCCGACGCGTTCGACGCGGGCGCCGTCCAGGCGCTGCTGCGCGCGAAGAACCGCGGCCCGGACATGCCGGTCGGCGTGCTCGTCGGATCGTGGTCCACTGTGGACGGCCTGGTGCTCGGCGTGCCCCCGCAGGCGCGCGCGCTCGTCGAAGCGTTCTGGCCGGGCGATCTGTCCATCGTGCTCCCGCACGCGCCGAGTCTGCAGTGGAACCTCGGCGACGCCCGCGGCACCGTGATGCTCCGGATGCCGCTGCACCCGGTGGCCCTGGAGCTGCTGCGCGACGTCGGCCCGATGGCCGTGTCGAGCGCGAACGTCTCGGGCCGGCCGCCGGCCAGCACCGCGCAGGAGGCGCAGGAACAGCTCGGCGACTCGGTCGCGGTGTACCTCGACGGCGGGTCGAGCGGCGAGCCCGTCGCGTCGAGCATCGTGGACCTCACCGGCACCGAACCGGTGGTGCTGCGCGAGGGCGCCGTGAGCAAGGACGCCATCGCGGAGGTGCTCGGTGTGCCCGCGGAATCCTTGGCGTGAAGCCGGATCAAGGCGTTGTCCGCGGCACGATAGCGTGTCGCGGGTGACCCCGACCCCGCGAGCGTGACGCACCCGTGCCGCCCACATCCGGTCTTCTCCCCATCCGGGAATACATCCTCGTCGCGCTGACCGCGACGGCGGTGACGTACCTGCTCACCGGCGTCGTCCGGCGCCTCGCGATCCGCGTCGGCGCGATCGCCAACCCGCGGGCGCGCGACGTCCACGTCGCCCCGATCCCGCGGATGGGCGGGATCGGCATCTTCCTCGGCGTCGCCGGCGCGATGGGCCTCGCCCACCAGCTGCCCGCGCTGTCGCACGGTTTCGACGCTTCGTTCGACTCGGTCGGGGTGCTGCTCGCGGCGGGGGTCATCTCGCTGATCGGCGCGCTCGACGACCGGTTCGAGCTGGACGCCTGGACGAAGCTGGCCGGCCAGGTCATGTGCGCCGGGATCCTGGTCATCTTCGGCGTGCAGTGGGTGTCGTTCTGGGTGCCGTGGGGCGGGCAGGGCGACTCGTTCGGCTCGGTGCTGGTGCTCGACAAGAACCAGGGCGCGCTGCTCACCGTCGTGATGGTCGTGGTGATGGTCAACGCGATGAACTTCGTCGACGGCCTGGACGGGCTGGCCGGCGGCCTCGGCTTCATCGCGGCGGCGGCGACGTGCGCGTTCTCCCTCGGCCTGCTCGACAGCTCCGGCGGCGACGTCGGCACCTACCCGCCCGCGCTGATCGCGGCCACGCTCGCCGGCGCGTGTCTGGGGTTCCTGCCGTACAACTTCCAGCCCGCCAAGATCTTCATGGGCGACTCCGGGTCGATGATGATCGGCCTGATGCTCGCGGGTGCGACGACGTCCGCGTCCGGGCGCGTGCCGTACCCGCAGTTCAGCGGCAAGGACGCGATCGCGCTGCTGTCGCCGCTGGTGGTCGTGGCGGCGGTGCTGTTCGTGCCGCTGCTGGACCTGATCATGGCGGTCGTCCGGCGCACGCGCCGCGGCGAGAGCCCGTTCGCGGCCGACAAGATGCACCTGCACCACCGGCTGCTGGAGATCGGGCACTCCCAGCGCCGCGCGGTGCTGCTCATCTACTTGTGGGCCGGGATCCTGGCGTTCGGCGCGGTCTCGGTGACCCTGTTCGACGACGCGGCGGCGCTGTGGATCATCGGGGTCGGGCTGGTGTTCGCGGTGGTCGTCTCGATCGTCCCGCGCCTGCGTTCGCGCAACCAGGCCGGAACCTGACCAGGCGCGTTCTCTACACTCGGTGGCTGAACCGAGCAGGGAGCCATGCCGTGAGCGAGACCGGAACCGAAGCGCAGGAGAACCCGCACGCCAAGGTGGTGCTGCAGGCCGCCCGCGCGATGACGAAGGCTTCGCTGCTGATCACCCCGCCCGCGGTGATCGTCTGCATCGCGCTCTTCAGCATCCTCAACGGCCTGCCCGGTTTCCTGGGCTCGCTCGTCGGCGGGGTGCTCGCCATGCTGGCGTCGCTGTCCACGCTGGGCTTGATGAAGTTCAGTGCCGGCCAGGACCCGATGTTCGTCATGGTCATCGCGCTCGGCGGGTACGTCGTGAAGGTCGTGCTGCTGTTCGGCGCGCTCACCTTGCTCAAGGGCGTCACCGCGCTGCACCCGATGTCCTTGGGCATCACGATGATCGTCGCCATCCTGCTGGCCGCCGCGGCCGAGTTCGCGGCCTTCCGCAAGACCAAGATCCCGACGATCATCCCCTCCTGACGCCGGTCCGGAACGCCCGGTTCTTCCGTTACTCACCGTGCACCGCACTGCGGCCGCCCGAGTGTGACCGGGACCACAAAAGTGCGCTTTCGTGCGCTCCTTGAAAAGTCATCGGGACCCGCCGCCTGCGACGTTCCGGAGCCGGTCCCGCCCGGCCCCGGACCTGGGTCCCGGATCGACCCGGGACTTAGGTCCTGCGCTGATCGGTTGGTATGGAGTACGCCTGTACGGCACTGATTGACCTGCTGGTATGGTCCGCGTCAAGGGTGGCGGCCTCGGCCGCACGCTCCCTAAGACGAACCGCGATCAGCAGTGTGGCGACCGTGTAGTTCCGCCTCTTCGCCGCTGGTCCGAAGTAGACCGCAGGGCAGTGTTCACGCGAGACAACCCCGTGTGCAGAACGTGAAGGTGTGTTCTGCGAACCGTGGGGTAGCCGCCTCCGACGTCCCGATACGTATCGGGTACGTTAAGTCCAGATCGTGACGATTCCCCCGGCGGAGTGAACGCCGGCCGGGAGAACCGGAAGGAGCCCAGTGGGCGCGCTGGTACTGACCGAGGGTGGCACATTCACGCCCCCCGGTGTGGCGGACTTCAACCTGCCGCCTATCTTCGGCTCCGGGTACTGGGGCAGCTTCACCAAGCCGATGCTGCTCGTGGTGATCTCGCTGGTCATCATCATCGCCTACTTCGTGCTGGCGTCCCGGAAGCTGAAGGTCGTCCCCGGCAAGTCGCAGTTCATCGCCGAGTCGGTCTACAACTTCGGCCGCAACAACATCGCGCGGGAACAGATCGGCTCGAAGGACTTCAAGCCGTTCATCCCGCTGATCCTCGGCCTGTTCACCTTCGTACTGGTGAACAACCTGTTCGGGATCATCCCGTTCTTCCAGTTCCCGACCATGGCGCGGATCGGTTTCCCGCTCGCGCTTTCGGTGCTGGTCGTCTACCCGGTCTACCACTACGTCGGTTTCAAGCGCTACGGCTTCAGGGGATACCTGAAGAAGGAGCTTGCACCGGCCGGAGTCCCGGGCTTCGTGCTGCCGCTGTTCTCGACGATCGAGTTCGCGCAGAAGTTCTTCATCGCGCCGGCCACGCTCGCCATCCGAGTGTTCGCCGCGATGTTCGCCGGTCACCTCATCATCATGGTGTTCACCCTCGGCGGCAGCTTCCTGCTGACCGAGACCGACGGTTTCGGGCTCAAGCTCGTCTCGCCGGTGGCGTTCGTCTTCGCGATTCTGATGACCTTCCTCGAAGCCTTCATCCAGGTGCTGCAGGCCTACATCTTCGCCCTGCTGTCGGCCGGGTACATCGGCGCCGCGCTGGCGTCGGAGCACTGAGAACACAAGCCCCCGATCCGCGCGAGCGCGCGGACCGAAGTGAAGGGAAATGCACGTGAGCAACATCGTTCTGGCCCAGGCCGCCGAGCAGGCCGTCAACATCAACCCCGGCCTCGCCGCCATCGGGTACGGCCTGGGCGCGATCGGCCCGGGTATCGGTGTGGGTCTGATCTTCGCCGCCGTCATCAACGGCACCGCGCGTCAGCCGGAGGCGCAGGGCAAGCTGCAGGGCATCGGCTTCTCGACCTTCGTGCTTACCGAGGTGCTGGCCCTGATCGGTATCGTCATCTACTTCATCGCCTCCGCCGCCTGAGTTCGCCAGCTCATCGCTTAAGGAGACGACGTGCTGAAGACTGACTTGGTGTTGGCCGCCGAAGAGGCGCCCAACCCGATCATCCCGCACATTCCCGAGGTCATTCTCGGGATCGTCGCCTTCGTGATCCTGCTGCTCGTTCTTAAGAAGTACGTCGTCCCTCGCTTCGAGGCCGCGTACGAAGAGCGCGCCCAGATGATCGAGGGCGGCATCGAGAAGGCCGAGAAGGCCCAGGCCGAAGCCGAAGACGCGCTGGCGAAGTACAAGGCGCAGCTGCAGGAGGCCCGGAGCGAGGCCGCGAAGATCCGCGACGACGCCCGGCTCGAAGCCGAGCAGATCAAGGCGGAGCTGAGGGCCGAGGCCGAGTCCGAGTCCCAGCGCATCGTCGCCCAGGGGCACGCTCAGCTGCAGGCCCAGAAGGCGCAGATCATCGCCGAGCTGCGGGCCGACATGGGCCGCAACGCCGTGGAGCTGGCCAGCCGCATCGTCGGCGAGTCGCTCGAAGACGAGGCGCGCCGTCGTGGCACCGTCGACCGGTTCCTCGCGGAGCTGGACACCGCCGGTGCCGCGGGTGGAGCGGGGAAGTAGACCAGAGATGACGCTGCATGCTGCGAGCCGTGAAGCGCTCGGCCTCGCCGAGGAACGCCTCGGCGAGGTTCTGGCCGACGCGGGAGCCGACGCGGCCACGGTCGGCGACGAGCTGCTCTCGGTCGTCGACCTGCTGGACCGGGAGATCGGCCTGCGCCGGGCGGTGAGCGACGCCTCGGCGACGCCGGAAGCGCGCACCGCGCTGGTGCGCCGGCTGTTCGACGGCAAGCTGTCCGAACCGGCCCTGAAGGTACTCGACGCCGTGGCGGGCAGCCGCTGGTCCAGCCCGCGTCAGCTGGTCGACGGACTCGAGTCGCTCGGTCGCTCCGCGCTGCTCACCGCGGCCGAGAAGACCGGCAACATCGACGCCGTCGAGACCCAGCTGTTCCAGGTCTCGCGGGTCGTGGCCAACCACCCGGAGCTCGAGACGGCGCTCTCGGACCTGACCGGCCCCGCGGAAGCCAAGCGGACGCTGGTGCGCGGGTTGTTCGCCGACAAGGTGGACGTGGTCACCGAGACCCTCGTCGAGCAGGTCGTCCGCCGGGCCAAGGGCCGCGGCGTCGGCGTCGGGCTCGACGAGCTGGTCAAGCTGGCCGCGGAACGCCGCCGGCGCTCGGTCGCGTACGTGACCAGCGCGAGCGCCCTGACCGACGAGCAGACCGCCCAGCTGGGCGCGAAGCTGAACGACATCTACGGGCGGCAGATCGCGCTGCACGTCGAGGTCGACCCCCGGCTCGGCGGCGGGCTCGTCGTCCGCGTCGGCGACGAGGTCATCGACGGGAGCGCGTCGGGGCAGCTGGCGGCGCTGCGCAGGCGGCTGGCCCGGGCATAGCCCCAGGTCACACAAGACTTTGCATACTGGCAAGAACGAAGCGAGAGCGGGAAAGACATGGCCGAGCTGACGATCTCCTCGGATGAGATCCGTAGCGCGATCGAGAACTACGTCTCGAGTTACGCCCCGGACGTGAGCCGGGAAGAAGTTGGCACCGTGATCGACGCCGGTGACGGCATCGCCCACATCGAGGGCCTGCCCTCGGCCATGGCCAACGAGCTGCTCGAGTTCCCCGGCGGCGTCCTGGGCGTCGCACTGAACCTGGACGCGCGCTCCATCGGTGCCGCGATCCTCGGTGACTTCGAAAGCATCGAAGAGGGCCAGCAGGTCAAGCGCACCGGGCAGGTCCTGTCGGTGCCGGTCGGCGACGGCTACCTCGGCCGCGTCGTCAACCCGCTGGGCGCCCCCATCGACGGCCTCGGCGAGATCGAGACCACCGACCGCCGTCCGCTGGAGGTCAAGGCCGCTTCGGTGGTCGAGCGCCAGCCGGTGTCGGAGCCGCTGCAGACCGGCATCACCGCCATCGACGCGATGACCCCGATCGGCCGCGGCCAGCGCCAGCTGATCATCGGTGACCGCAAGACGGGTAAGACGGCCGTCGCGGTGGACACGATCATCAACCAGAAGGCCAACTGGGAGACCGGCGACCCGAAGAAGCAGGTTCGCTGCATCTACGTCGCCATCGGCCAGAAGGGTTCGACGATCGCGGCGGTCAAGAAGTCCCTCGAGGACTCGGGCGCGATGGAGTACACCACCATCGTCGCGGCCCCCGCGTCGGACTCCGCCGGCTTCAAGTGGATCGCGCCGTACACCGGCTCGGCCATCGGCCAGCACTGGATGTACGAGGGCAAGCACGTCCTCATCGTGTTCGACGACCTGACCAAGCAGGCCGACGCGTACCGCGCGATCTCGCTGCTGCTGCGCCGCCCGCCGGGCCGCGAGGCGTTCCCCGGCGACGTCTTCTACTTGCACTCCCGCCTGCTGGAGCGGTGCGCGAAGCTGTCGGACGAGCTGGGTGCCGGCTCGCTGACCGGGCTGCCGATCATCGAGACCAAGGCCAACGACGTGTCGGCCTACATCCCGACGAACGTCATCTCGATCACCGACGGCCAGTGCTTCTTCCAGTCGGACCTGTTCAACGCCGGCCAGCGCCCGGCCATCGACGTGGGCATCTCGGTGTCCCGCGTGGGTGGTGCCGCGCAGGTCAAGGCGATGAAGGACGTCGCGGGCTCGCTCCGGATCGACCTTTCGCAGTACCGCGAGCTGGAGGCGTTCGCCGCCTTCGCCTCGGACCTCGACGACGCCTCGAAGGCGCAGCTCGAGCGCGGTGCCCGGCTGTACGAGGTGCTCAAGCAGCCGCAGTACTCGCCGATCCCGGTCGAGGAGCAGGTCCTCACGGTGTACCTGGGCACGAACGGCCACTACGACTCGGTCCCGACCGAGGACGTCCGGCGCTTCAACCACGAGTTCCTCGACTCGGCCCGCCGCAAGCACGCCGACCTGCTCGACGGCATCCGCGAATCGGGCAAGTTCCCCCAGGAGACCCGCGAGAAGGCGGTCGACGCGGTGAACGAGTTCAAGAAGGAGTTCACGACCTCCGAGGGCAAGCCGCTCGAGGCGAACGCGGACGCCATGGAATCCGACAAGGTCGGGCAGGAGACCGTCAAGGTCAACAAGCCCGCCCCGAAGAAGTGAGCTGGTAGCTCATGGCCGCACAACTCCGGGAACTCCGGTCGCGCATCAAGGCGACCAAGTCGATCGGCAAGATCACCAAGGCGATGGAGCTCATCGCCACCGCGCGCATCACGAAGGCGCGGGCGCGGGTCGCCGCTTCCCGGCCGTACGCCGACGAGATCACCAAGGTGCTCTCGGCGCTGGCCGGCGCGGCCACCACGCTCGACCACCCGATGCTGGTGGAGCGCCCGAACCCGAAGCGGGCCGCCGTCCTGGTCGTGACCAGCGACAAGGGCCAGTGCGGTGGGTACAACTCCAACGTGCTGCGCGCGACCGAAGAGCTGCTCGCCCTGCTTCGTGACGAGGGCAAGGAGCCGAAGGTCTACGTCACCGGCAACAAGGGGCTGAACTACTACCGGTTCCGCAACCGCGACGTCGTGGACGGCTGGACGGGCTTCTCCGACCAGCCGGGCTACGCCGACGCGGTCGCGGCCGGGGACGCCCTGGTGGAGTCGTTCATGCGCGGCGTGGACGACGAGCACGGCAACGCCGACGGTATCGAGGGTGTCGACGAGATCCACATCGTCTACACCGAGTTCGTGTCGATGCTGACGCAGCGCCCGACCGCCAAGCGCGTCGCGCCGCTCGAGGTCGAGTACTCCGAAGGCGAAGAGGAGAAGCCCGCCGGGCTGCTCCCCAGCTACGAGTTCGAGCCGAGCGCCGACAAGCTCCTGGACGCGCTCCTGCCGAAGTACATCAACACGCGTCTCTACTCGGCGCTGCTCGAGTCGGCGGCGTCCGAGCTGGCCGCCCGCCGGACGGCGATGAAGGCCGCGTCGGACAACGCGAACGAGCTGGTCGGCAACCTGACGCGGGAGATGAACCAGGCCCGCCAGGCGCAGATCACCCAGGAGATCTCCGAAATCGTCGGTGGCGCGAACGCGCTCACCGCAGCAGGAAGTGATGATTGATGACCAGTACTGAAGCCCCGCGCGCCAAGGGGCGCATCGTGTCGGTGACCGGTCCGGTCGTCGACGTCGAGTTCCCGCGCGGTTCCGTGCCCGACCAGTTCAACGCCCTCAAGGTCGAGATCGAGTTCGAGCAGCTCCGGAAGACGGTGACCCTCGAGGTCGCCAGCCACCTGGGTGACAACCTCGTCCGCACCATCTCGCTCCAGCCGCAGGACGGCCTGGTCCGGGGCGCCGAGGTCACCGACACCGGCAAGCCGATCACCGTGCCGGTGGGCGACAAGGTCAAGGGCCACGTCTACAACGCGCTCGGCGAGTGCCTCGACGAGCCCGGCTACGGCGACGACCTCGAGCGCTGGGGCATCCACCGCAACCCGCCGTCCTTCGACCAGCTCGAGGGCAAGACGGAGATGCTGGAGACCGGCCTGAAGGTCGTCGACCTGCTCACCCCGTACGTCCAGGGTGGCAAGATCGGCCTGTTCGGCGGTGCCGGCGTCGGCAAGACGGTGCTCATCAAGGAGATGATCACCCGTGTCGCCCGGAACTTCGGTGGTACGTCGGTGTTCGCCGGGGTCGGCGAGCGCACCCGTGAGGGCAACGACCTCTTCCTGGAGATGAGCGAAGACGGCGTCATCAACGACACCGCTCTCGTGTTCGGCCAGATGGACGAGCCGCCGGGCACGCGCATGCGCGTCGCCCTGTCCGCGCTGACCATGGCGGAGTACTTCCGCGATGTGCAGAACCAGGACGTGCTGCTGTTCATCGACAACATCTTCCGGTTCACCCAGGCCGGTTCCGAGGTGTCGACCCTGCTGGGCCGCATGCCTTCGGCCGTGGGTTACCAGCCGACGCTGGCCGACGAGATGGGGCAGCTGCAGGAGCGGATCACCTCGACCCGGGGTCGCTCGATCACCTCGATGCAGGCGATCTACGTCCCCGCGGACGACTACACCGACCCGGCCCCGGCCGCGACGTTCGCCCACTTGGACGCCACCACCGAGCTCTCGCGTGGTGTCTTCCAGAAGGGCATCTTCCCGGCGGTGGACCCGCTGGCGTCGACGTCGACGATCCTCGACCCGGCCATCGTCGGTGAGGACCACTACCGCGTGGCTTCCGAGGTCATCCGGATCCTGCAGAAGTACAAGGAGCTGCAGGACATCATCGCGATCCTCGGGATGGACGAGCTCTCGGAAGAGGACAAGCTGACCGTTCAGCGCGCGCGCCGCATCGAGCGGTTCCTGTCGCAGAACATGCTGGTCGCCGAGGCGTTCACGCAGATCCCGGGCTCGACGGTGCCGCTCTCGGAGACCATCGAGTCGTTCGACCGCATCTCGAAGGGTGACTTCGACCACTACCCGGAGCAGGCGTTCCTGGGTATCGGTGGCCTCGAGGACCTCGAGAAGAAGTACAAGGAAATCACCAAGAAGTGATGTCCTGACGACGGCGGGGGCTGTGTCCATTGTGGACTCGGGCCCCCGCCGTTCTCATAGAGCGAGTCCGACCTATTACACTCGGTGGCAACACCCCGAGTTAAGGAGTGCTACGTGGCTGAGATGTCCGTGGAGCTGGTGGCCGTCGAGCGCCGTCTCTGGTCGGGTACTGCCACTTTCGTGGTGGCCCAGACCACCGAGGGCGAGATCGGCATCATGGCCGGCCACGAACCCGTGCTCGGGCAGCTCGTGGAGGGCGGCGTGGTCAAGGTTTCGACCACCGACGGCGAGACGGTCTGCGCGGCCGTGCACGGCGGATTCCTCTCCGTGACCGGCACCGGGGTGAGCATTCTCGCCGAGAGCGCCGAGCTGTCCGACGAAATCGACGTCAACGCGGCGAAGGCGGCACTGAGCGCCGACGACGAGACCGAGCGGACGAGGGCCACGGCCCAGCTCCGCGCGGCAGGTCAGACGGCCTGAGCGGGATGCGGGCAGGAGCCGGGCCGTGAAGATCACCGTGGTCGTAGTCGGGCTCCTGATCGTGCTCGCCGTGCTGGTCGCCTGGTACGGCCAGCGGTGGATCCGGATGCGCCGCGGCGGGGGCGTGAGCGTCGCGCTGCGGTGGCGTCCGGACGCCGCCCGGTCCAGCTGGCACCTGGGGCTCGGCCGCTACGAGGGCGACGAGTTCGTCTGGTACCGCGTGTGGAGCCTGCGGACCGGCCCGGACCGCGTCTTCCAGCGCGAAAGCATGCAGATCGCCGACCGGCGTGACCCGTCCGGGAGCGAGGCCTACGCCGTTCCCGAAGGCTCGACCGTGCTGCGCTGCGAGTCGGAGACGCAGGAAGCGATCGAGATCGCCATGGGGCCGGGCGCGCTCACGGGCTTCCTCTCCTGGCTCGAATCTGCCCCGCCCGGGCGCCGTCTCCCGCGCGCCTCCTGACGCTGTCTCAGATCGAGACAGCCGGAGTCCGTTCCGAGGGCTTAGGGTTGAGCGCATGATCTTCATCGTGGTCAAGTTCCCGGTCAAGCCGGAGCACGCGGAAGCCTGGCCGGACATCGTCGCGGACTACACCAAGAACACCCGGGGCGAGGCCGGCAACCGGTTCTTCGAGTGGTCCCGCAGCCTCGAAGACAAGAACACGTACGTGCTGGTCGAGGGCTTCGAGGGCCAGGACGCCGCCGTCGCGCACGTCGGCTCCGACCACTTCAAGTGGGCGACCGCGAACCTGGGCGCCTACCTCAGCGACCACCCGCAGATCATCAACGTCCAGGACGCCTCCGACTGGGGCCCGATGGCCGAGATCTCCCCGAAGTGACCCCCGGCGGCACTTTCACGTGAAAGTGCCGCTCTCCGTAGACTTGGGTTCGTGACTCTCGTCGAGATCCCCGGCTCCAAGTCCGTCACCGCCCGCGGCCTGTTTCTGGCCGCCGCCGCGCACGGCACCACGACCCTCGGCCGTCCGCTGCACTCGGACGACACCGAGGGCTTCGCCGAGGGGCTCGTCAAGCTGGGTTACGGCGTCGACCGCCGGCCGGGCGCGTGGACCATCGAGGGCCGTCCTTCCGGCCCCGGGGTCGCCGAAGCGGACGTCTTCTGCCGCGACGGCGCCACGACGGCCCGGTTCCTGCCCGCGCTGGCCGCCGCCGGCACCGGCACGTTCCGCTTCGACGCGTCCGACCAGATGCGCCGGCGTCCGCTCGGCCCCCTGACCGACGCGCTGCGGGAGCTCGGCGTCGACCTGACCTTCGAGGGCGAGCCGGGGCACCACCCGCTGACGGTCCGCGCGAACGGCGTCAAAGGCGGTTCGCTGACCCTCGACGCGGGGCTGTCGTCCCAGTTCCTGACGGCGTTGCTGCTGCTCGGGCCGCTGACCGCGGAGGGGCTGCGGATCACGGTGACGGACCTCGTGTCGGTGCCGTACGTCGAGATCACGCTGGAGATGATGCGGCGCTTCGGCGTCGACGTCCGGCGCGAGGGCAAGACGTTCGTCGTGCCGCCGCAGCCGTACCAGGCGTGCGAGTACCCGGTGGAGCCCGACGCGTCGACGGCCAGCTACTTCCTGGCCGCGGCAGCGGTCACGGGCCGCACGGTGACCATCCCCGGGCTGGGTTCGGCCGCGCTTCAGGGCGACGTCCGCTTTGCCGACGTGCTGGAGCAGATGGGCGCGCACGTCGAGCTGACCGAGGATTCGGTGACGGTCGCGGGGCCCTCGGACGGCTTGCGCGGGGTCACGGTCAACATGCGCGACATCTCCGACACGGTCCCGACGCTGGCGGCGATCGCGCCGTTCGCGTCCGGCCCGGTGCGCATCGAGGACGTCTACAACACGCGCATCAAGGAGTGCGACCGCCTGGACGCGTGCGAGGAGAACCTGCGCGCGCTGGGCATCCAGGTCGAGACGGGCCGCGACTGGATCGAGATCCGGCCGGGCATGCCCACCGGCGCCTTGGTCAAGTGCCGCCGCGACCACCGGATCGCGATGGCGTTCAGCATCACGGGCCTGCGGACGCCCGGCATCACCCTGGACGACCCGGAGTGCGTGAAGAAGACGTTCCCCGGCTTCCACCAGGCGCTCGGGTCGCTGCGGGAGAGCTGGGGGATCTAGGAGGGCTGCCCGCCCGGCTGCCACAGCACGTCACCGTCGGGGTTCGCCAGCCGGGCGAGGATGAACAGCAGGTCCGACAGCCGGTTCAGGTACTTGAGGGCGATCGGGTTCGTCGTCTCCGGCTCGGCTTCGTACAGGGTCCAGGCGCTTCGCTCCGCGCGCCGGGACACCGTCCGCGCCTGGTGCAGGAAGGCCGCCCCCGGCGTGCCGCCCGGCAGGATGAACGACGTCAGCTTCGGCAGGCGCTCGTTGAACTCGTCGCACCAGCCCTCGAGCCGCTCGACGTACTTCTCGGTGATCCGCAACGGCGGGTAGGGCGGGTCGTCGGAAATCGGCAGGCAGAGGTCCGCGCCGACGTCGAAGAGATCGTTCTGCACCGCACGCAGCACGTCCGTGACTTCGGCCGGGAGGCCGCCGACCGCGATCGCCAGGCCCAGCACCGAGTTCGTCTCGTCGGTGTCCGCGTACGCGCCCAGGCGCGGGGACGTCTTGGGCACGCGGGACCCGTCGCCGAGCGCGGTCGTGCCGCTGTCGCCGACCTTCGTGTAGACGCGGTTGATGCGAACGACCATGAACCCACCATAGCGGCCCCCGCCCGGGCCGAATCCGGGCGAGAGGGCATGATTGGCGGCCATGAGCGAGCACTTCGACGTGCATGGCGGAGCCCGGCTGGTCGGCGAGGTCGACGTGGTCGGCGCCAAGAACAGCGTGCTGAAGCTGATGGCCGCGGCCCTGCTGGCCGAGGGCACCACGACCATCACGAACTGCCCGCAGATCCTCGACGTCCCGCTGATGGGCGACGTGCTGCGGAGCGTCGGCTGCGAGGTCGTGATCGAGGGCGACACCGCCACCATCACGACGCCGGCCGAGCTGTCGCACCGCGCGGACTCGGCCGCGATGGGCAAGCTGCGCGCGTCCGTCTGCGTGCTGGGCCCGCTGGTCGGGCGGCTGAAGCAGGCCGTCGTCGCGCTGCCGGGCGGCGACGCGATCGGCTCGCGCCCGCTGGACATGCACCAGAACGGCCTGCGCAAGCTGGGCGCGACGAGCACCATCGAGCACGGCTGCGTCGTCGCGAAGGCCGAGACGCTGGTCGGCGCGCAGATCTGGCTCGACTTCCCGAGCGTCGGCGCGACCGAGAACATCCTGATGGCGGCCGTCCTGGCCGAGGGCACCACGGTCATCGACAACTGCGCGCGCGAGCCCGAGATCGTCGACATCTGCACGATGCTCACCGAGATGGGCGCGAAGATCGAGGGCGCCGGGACGTCGACGCTGACCGTGCACGGCGTGGAGCAGCTGCACCCGACCCAGCACAGCGTGATCGGCGACCGGATCGTCGGCGCGACCTGGGCTTTCGCGGCGTCGATGACCCGCGGCGACATCACGGTCCGCGGCGTGAACCCGCACCACCTCGACCTGATCCTGAACAAGCTGCAGCTGGCCGGCGCGGACGTCGAGACGTTCGGCGACAAGGGTTTCCGCGTGGTCCAGCCGGAGCGCCCGAAGGCGGTCGACTGGGTGACGCTGCCGTACCCCGGCTTCGCGACCGACCTGCAGCCGTTCGCGGTGGCGCTCTCGGCCGTGTCCGAGGGCACGTCGATGATCACGGAGAACGTCTACGAGGCCCGTTTCCGGTTCATCGAGGAGATGGTCCGCCTCTCCGGAGACGCGCGCACGGACGGTCACCACGCCGTGGTTCGCGGGGTGGAAAGGCTGTCGAGCGCGCCGGTCTGGGCGTCCGACATCCGCGCGGGCGCGGGTCTCGTGCTCGCGGGCCTGTGCGCGGACGGCGTCACCGAGGTCTGGGACGTCTTCCACATCGACCGCGGCTACCCGCACTTCGTGGAGAACCTGAACCGCCTGGGCGCGAACATCAAGCGCGTCAGCGGCGACCCCGAGCGGAACTGACTCAGCAGCCCTGCGCGCCCAGTGCGCGCAGGGCGTAGTCCACGAGCCGGTCCACGTAGTCCGGCTCCGCCTCGGCCTGCCGGACCACCAGACGCCAGTAGATCGGCGCGGCCAGCACGTCCAGCGCCATCTCCAGGTCGAGGTCTTCGGGCAGCTCGCCGCGGGCGATGGCCCGGCGCAGCATCACTTCGCCGACCTCGCGCCGCGATCTGCCGATGCTCTCGCGCGTGCTGCGGCTGCGCTCCGGGTTCCGCATGTCCTCCGCGATCAGGTCCGGCAGGATCCGCGAGAACAGCGGGTGCGTCAGCCAGCCGATCAGGGCTTGCATCGTCTCCCGCAGGTCGCCGCGCAGTGACCCGGTGTCCACGTCGGCCGCGCGGGTCACGCTGAACTCCGTGATCACCGCGGCGATCATCTCGTCCTTCGACCCCCAGCGCCGGTAGAGCGCGCTCTTGCCGACCCCGGCGCGTTTCGCGACCGCCTCCATCGACAGCCGGCCGTAGCCCTGCTCGGCGAGCTCGTGCAGGACGGCGTCGGTGATGGCCTGCGTGACCTCGGGCTGGAGGACCGCGGCGCCGGTCGGAGTACGTGCCATGGGCCGCAGTGTAGCGGGTGGACGGGACGGTACCGTCCCGTCTACAGTTACGTCGGGACGGTACCGTTCCGTCCAAACGAAAAAGGAGGCGCGATGCGGTCACTCGACCTCGTCGACCAGGGGATCGACCTGCTGCTCAAGCACGACATGAGCGGGTTCGCCGGGCTGTGGGCCGAGGACGGCGTCCTCGAGTTCCCGTTCGCCGGCCCCGGCTACCCGAAGCGCGTCGAAGGGCGCGACGCGATCCGCGAGTACCTGCGCGACTACCCGAACCTGCTCGACATCCGCGAGATCGTCGCGAAGACCGTGCACGAAACGGCGGACCCCAGCGTGGTCGTCGTCGAACTGACGGTCGGCGGGATCGTCGTCGCTTCGCAGAAGCCGTACGAGCTGTCGTACATCGCCGTGATCACCGTCGAGGACGGCGAGATCCGCTGCTACCGCGACTACTGGAGCCCGCTCGCCGCGGCCGAGGCCCTCGGCGGCCTCGACGAGCTGACCGCGGCCTTCACCGGCGGCACCCGTGGCTGACGTCCTGGTCCTCGGCGGCACCGGCACCACCGGGCGCCGGGTCGTCGCGGGCCTGCGCGACCGCGGTGTCACGGCGCGGGCGGCCTCGCGCAAGCCGGGTGAGCCCGGGCAGGTCCGGTTCGACTGGACCGACCGGGCGACCCACGCCGACGCCCTGCGCGGCGCCACCGCCGTCTACCTCATCGCGCCGATCGGCGAAGCCGCACCGGCGGGCCTGGTCGAGCCCTTCCTCGACGACGCTCTGGCCGCGGGCGTCCGCCGGGTCGTCCTGCTCAGCTCGTCGGCCGTCACGGCGGACGCGCCCGGGCTCGGCGACCTGCAACGGCTGGTGCGCGCGGCGCCGGAATGGGCCGTGCTGCGGCCGTCCTGGTTCATGCAGAACTTCACCGGCGAGCACCTCGTGGCCCAGGGCGTCCGGGACGGCGAGATCGTAACCGCCACCGGGGACGCGCGGGTCGCGTTCGTCGACGCCGGCGACATCGCCGCAGTCGCCGTCCGCGCGCTCACCGATCCCGAACCGCACAACACCGAACACGTGCTCACCGGCCCTGGCGCGGTGAGCTATTCCGAGGCCGCATCGATCATCGCCGCGCGCACCGGCCGGCCGGTGCGGCACCGCGCCGTGAGCACCGCTGAATTCGCGGCGCGGCTGACGGCTTCGGGAATTCCGGCGGACTTCGCGCGGGTGCTCGCCGCGCTCGACGAGGACATCCGGCGCGGCACCGAAGACCGCGTCACCCCGGCCGTCGAAGAGGTCACCGGCCGGCCCGCGCGCGCGTTCGAAACCTTCGTGGAAGAGGAAATCCGATGAAGCAGCTCATGTTCACCGAAGACCCGCAGTTCTGGTTCGAGACGCTGCGCCTGTTCGGCCACGCGTCCTACGGCGGCTCGGACTTCGGCGAGGTGCTCGCGGCCGCGTCGACCGTGACGGCCGGCGACTACGACAGCTGGCACGACGCCTACCGCGCCCTGGCCGACCGCCTCTACGCCGAGGCGGCCGACGCCGGGCCCATCACCGCGCGGGACCTGCTGCTGCGCGCGTCGACGTACTACTTCTCGTCCGAGTTCTTCCTCCACGGCGACCCGGCGGACCCGCGGATCGCGGCGGCGTACGACCGCAGCGTCGAGTGCTTCCGGCGCGCGGGCGTCGCGGAACCGGTCGAAATCCCTTACGAGGGAACGGTTCTGCAGGGGTACTTCTACCGAGCGGCGGGTGCCGGGCCGAAGCCGCTGCTGATCATGCACAACGGTTTCGACGGCAGCGCCGAGGAATGCCACTACCTGGGCGCGGCGGCCGGTGCCGAGCGCGGCTACCACGTGCTGACGTTCGACGGCCCGGGCCAGCCGAGCGCGCTCCGGCCCGAGAAGCTCGTGTTCCGGCCGGACTGGGAGCACGTCGTCACGCCGGTGGTGGACTTCGCACTGGGGCTCGACGGCGTGGACCCGTCCCGCGTGGCGCTGCTCGGCATCAGCCTCGGCGGCATGCTCGCCCCGCGCGCGGCGGCGTTCGAGCCCCGCCTGGCGGCGGTCGTCGCGGTCGACGGCGTCTACGACGCGGGCGCGGCGGTGACCGGCCTGCTGCCGTGGGACCGCGCGGAAATCGCCCGCCGGGCGCGGGCCGCGGAGGACCCGGAGTTCGACGCGCTGCTGGCGGCCGGCCGCGAGACGAGCTCGACCATGCGCTGGGCGTTCGACCACGGCCGGTACGTCCTGGGCGCGGCGACCGACCGCGAGTTCATCGCGAAGTACCTCGAATACACGCTGGAGGGCGGCATCGCGGAGAAGATCACGTGCCCGGCGCTGGTGTGCGAAGCGGCGGACGACCTGTTCTTCGGCGGGGAAACGGAAACCGAGCCGCGCCGGCTGTACGACCACCTGAACGCCCCGAAGACGCTGATGACGTTCACGGCGGAGGAGGGCGCGGACGCGCACTGCCACGTCGGCGCCCAGCGGCTCGCGGCCGGCCGGATCTACGACTGGCTTGATCGCACGCTCTGACCGAGGCGGCCGAACAGGTGAATCGGGTCCCCGATGCTCAACGGTCACCGGCGCCGGCGCGTGGTGACGGCGACCGAGTCAACCGAGGGGGAACTCCATGAACCTGGTCAAGCGAATCACGGCGGCGGGGCTGGCCGTGCTGGCCCTGGCCGTCGTCACGGCGGCGCCGGCGGGCGCGGACCCGGCACCGGCCGCGTGCACCTGGCGGGCCGAGCCGGTCCCGGTGCCGCCCTTCGCCGAACCCAGCTCCTACTACGTCGACGCGACGGACGGCGAGGGGAACTTCTCGGGCCGCACGTTCGTCAGCCAGAGCGCGTTCGGCGTGGTGCTGTGGGAGCACGGCGAACCGCGGCAGCTCGACCTGCCCGCCGGCTTCGACTCGGCGGTGCCCGCCGGCCAGACCCGCTCCGGAACGGTGCTCGTGAACGCCTGGTCGTTCGACACCACCCCGGCGACCTCCCAGATCTTCTTGTACCGCGACGGAACGTACGAGCCGCTCCGGCTGCCCGCGGGCTACCGGGACGCGCGCGCGGACGCGATCAACGACCGCGGCGACGTCGTGGCCACCGCGAGCGTTCCCGGCGGCAGCGTCGTGATCCTGTGGTCCGTGCTCGCGTCGGGCCCGCGCGTCATCGCCCCGCCCGAACTGCCCTACGCGTACGCGGTGGACATCGACGAGGACGGCACGATCCTGCTCGGCGACGGGTATTCGGCCTACCTCTGGCGCTCGGGCACCCTCACGCCGCAGCCGCCGTCCCCCGGGACGCCGGTGCTGACCCGCGAGATCAGCGGCGGCAACGCCGTGGGCACGGTGCTCGGCGCGGCCGGCCCGAAGGCCGTGCTGTGGTCGCAGGACACGCCGCACCTGCTCGAAGGCGGTGGCGCCGCCGAAAGCGTCAACCGCCACGGCACGATCGCCGGCCGGGTCGGTGCCTGGGACGGGCCGCCCGCGGTCTGGCAGGGCACCAGCCTGGTGACGAAGCTGCCGCTGCCCGAGGGGGCGACCTCGGCGTCGGCCGACCTGATCGGCGACGACGGGACGGTCTTCGGCCGGGGCGACGGCGACACCGGTCCTGTCCTCTGGCGCTGCGGCTCCTGAGTCAGCCTTCCAACGCGAGGGCGGCTCCGAAGCCGATGAGCGCGGTGCCGGTGACGCCGTCGAGGGAACGGCGGACCCGGCGCCGCCGCAGCCACGCGCGCACCCGGTGCACGAACAGCAGAAGCAGCACCTGCCACACCACCCCGAGCGCCGCGACGGTGTACGCCAGCAGCAGCGAGTCACCCAGCGTCGACGCCGGCGTCAGGAACTGCGGCAGCACCGACAGGTACAGCACGATCACCTTGGGGTTGGTGATGTTCGACAGGAAGCCCTCGCGGAACCGGCGGCTCCGGGAGGCGCGAGCGCGGCGGACGTCGTCGAGGGCTTCGTAGTCCCCGCGCCAAGCGCCGCGCAGCGCCTGGACGCCCAGGAACACCAGGTAGGCCGCGCCCAGCCACTTCACCGTCTCGAACACCGGCCGGTAGCGCGTGATCACCGCGCCCAGCCCGAGCGCCGCCGCCGTGCCCTGCAGGAAGTTCGCGACGCTGATGCCCGTGCACGCCCAGCCGCCGCCCCGGGCGCCGCCCGTCAGCGCGTTCTTCAGCACGACCATCGTGTCCGGGCCCGGCATCATCGCCAGGAACGCCATCATCCCGGCGAACCCGAGGTAGGTGCTCCACGTCATCAGGACTCCAGGGCCAGCGCCGCGCCGAACCCGAGCAGCGCGGTGCCGGTGACGCCGTCCAGCGTACGGCGCACCCGGCGGCGGCCCAGCCACGCGCGGACGCGGTGCACGAACACCAGCAGCACCAGCAGCCACAGCGCGCCGAGCACCGCGACGGTGTAGGCCAGCAGCAGCGAGTCGCCGATGCTCGACTCGGCCGTCAGGAACTGCGGCAGCACCGAGAGGTACAGCACCAGCACCTTCGGGTTCGTGATGTTGGAGAGGAACCCTTCGCGGAACCGCCGGAACCCACCGCCACGGCGGCGCTGGACCTGCTCGACGACGTCGTAGTTCCCGCGGAACGCCCCGCGCAGCGCCTGGAAGCCGAGGAAGACGAGGTAGGCCGCGCCGACCCACTTGAGCGCGAGGAACACCGGCTGCGACCGCGCGATGAGGACGCCGAGCCCGAGCGCGGCGGCACTGCCCTGGACGGCGTTGCCGGTGAAGATGCCGAGCGACGCGAGCAGCCCGCCGCGGAACCCGCCGGACAGCGCGTTCTTCAGCATCACCATCGTGTCCGGGCCCGGCGCGAGCACGATGAGGACCACGATGAGCAGGTAACTCCCGTAAGCACTCCACGTCACGGCTGCCCACGCTAAACGACGCGGACCGGTCCGGTCTCGCGGATTTCGGTCACACCGTCCGCCGCGTAGCTGGGGTGCGTTGGGCACGGAGGGTGCACGAGCGTGCGCGGCGCGCACGGAAATCGGCGGGAGGGACCTCCGCAGAGTAGTGTTCGGCCATGTCAGCAGGGGAAATCGAGCTTCTACCCGGTGAGCGCGTGCTCTGGGCGGGAGAGCCGGTCCAGCGCCCGTTGTACGTCGCCGCGGACGGGGTGATCGCCCCTGCCGGACTCATCCTCGCCGTCGCCGCGCTCTGGTTCCTGCTCGCGAAGCAGCCCAGCGGGGGTGCCATGGCCGGAGCCGTCGTCGTGCTCGTGATCGGCCTGTACGGCGCCGTCGGCCGATCCGCCGTCCGGTACCTCGCGCTCGGGCGCACGACCTACGCCGTGACCGACAGCCGGATCATCGCGCGTTCGGGCCTGTTCCGGCAGAAGGAACGCGCCAGCGAGCTGGCCGGGCTGTCCGCGCCCGTCCTCAAGCCGGGCCCCTCCCGCACCGGCACCATCACCGTCGGAGCGGGCGAAGTGACGCTGATCGGCGTCGGCGAACCCAAGCGCGTCCGCGACCTGCTCACCAAGGCCATCGACGAGGCCAAGGCCCGCCAGGCGCCGCCGGAAACGGACACATCGGCCGCCTGAGGACAACCTCGCCGTCCGTTCGAACGTGCTCCGTGCATGCGGGAAGCAGTGCTGTGGACGGGCAAGCCGGCGATCCGGCGGTTGTTCCACCGCTACGACTACTTCGCGGCCGGGCTGGTCTTGGCCGTGGTGGCCGGTCTGCTCGGCATGGCGTCCGCCGTGGACAGCCGGCCGGCGCTCCAGGCCACGGCCGGGGGCGGCGCTCTGCTGCTCGTCCAAGCCGGCGTGCGGTGGCTGCAACTCCGCCGGCTGACCTACGTCGTGACCGACCGGCGGGTGCTCGTCGACGCGGGCCTGGTGTGGCGGCGGACGACGTCCGCGCGCCTCGGTGGCCTGGCCGCGCCGGTCGTGGTGCCGGAACGCGGCGGCACCGGGACCGTCACCTTCGGCACGGTCGAACCGCACCTCGTGGCGGCCGCGAGGTACGGGGCGCACCAGAACAAGTCCGGCCCGCTCCCGGTCGTTCTGGCGGGCATCCCCGAGCCGGAGCGGGTGCGGGCGCTGCTCGCCGAGGCGATCGGCGCCGCCCGCCGGCGGCGAGCCACCGGCGAACCGGACGATTCGCTCTTCTGACCCGGATCGGGGCAATCCTCCGGGCTCGCCGTGCGTGAGCCGGGCAAGACAAAGGGGAGCCCCGATGCCCGACCAGCGTGACGACGTCGCCGAGGACCGCCCCGGATCCGGATCCTGAACCGGCAGGCGCGAACCCGGCCGTCCACCCGGTGCTCTTCCCAGGGGAGCAGGTGCTGTGGTCTGGACGGCCCCGCCGGCACCCTCCGCACGTCGAGGAGTAGCTCAGGCTGGGCATGGCCCTGGCCTGGGCCGCGCTGACGTCCCTGATCTTCACCGCGTCGCTCATCCGGAACAACCCGATGGCCTACTTCGTCCTGCCGATGATGGTGTTCGGCCTCCTCCCGCCCGCCGTGCTGATCTTCTTCCGGCAGCGGATGGTGCGCTCGACCTCCTACTTCCTCACGACACTGCGGTTCCGCGGGATCGGGGACGCCGGGCAGGTCAGGGACCTGGTCGTGCGAGCACAGGACCCGCGCTGAACCACCCGGACGTGTCCGATTGCACTGCCACCTTAAGTTACCGGTCGGTACACTCGACGAAACGTCCACCGCCGGAGGTGTCCTGTGCCGTACCCAACGGACCGCGAGCGAGACCGACCGTGGGTGATGCGGACCTACGCGGGGCACTCCTCCGCGGCCGCGTCGAACGAGCTCTACCGGCGCAACCTCGCCAAGGGGCAGACCGGCCTTTCGGTGGCGTTCGACCTGCCGACGCAGACCGGCTACGACCCGGACCACCAGCTTTCCCGCGGTGAGGTCGGCAAGGTCGGCGTGCCCGTGTCGCACATCGGCGACATGCGGAGGCTCTTCGACGGCATCCCGCTCGCCGAGGCCAACACGTCGATGACGATCAACGCGCCCGCCATGTGGCTGCTCGCGCTGTACGTCTCCGTGGCGCGCGAGCAGGCCGAGGCCGAGGGCCGGGACGTCGACGAAGTCCTCGCGAAGCTCACCGGCACCACGCAGAACGACATCATCAAGGAGTACCTGTCCCGCGGGACCTACATCTTCCCGCCGGGGCCGAGCCTGCGGCTGATCACCGACATGATCGCGTGGACCGTGCACCACGTGCCGAAGTGGAACCCGATCAACATCTGCAGCTACCACCTGCAGGAAGCCGGCGCGACGCCGACGCAGGAGGTCGCCTACGCGCTGTGCACCGCCATCGCCGTGCTCGACGCCGTCCGCGACTCCGGGCAGGTCGACGCGGCCGACATGGCCAAGGTCGTCGCGCGGATCTCGTTCTTCGTCAACGCCGGCGTCCGGTTCGTCGAGGAGATGTCCAAGATGCGCGCGTTCACCGCGCTCTGGGACGAGCTCACGCGGGATCGTTACGGCGTAACGGATCCGAAGGCGCGCCGGCTTCGCTACGGCGTCCAGGTCAACTCGCTCGGGCTCACCGAAGCCCAGCCGGAGAACAACGTCCAGCGGATCGTGCTGGAGATGCTCGCGGTGTCGCTTTCGCGCGGCGCCCGCGCCCGCGCCATCCAGCTGCCCGCCTGGAACGAGGCGCTCGGCCTGCCCCGGCCGTGGGACCAGCAATGGGCCCTGCGGATGCAGCAGGTGCTCGCGTTCGAGACGGACCTGCTGGAGTACGAGGACATCTTCGACGGCTCGCACGTCATCCAGGCCAAAGTGGACGAGATCATGGCCGGCGCGCGCGAGGAGATCGCGCGTGTGCAGGACCTCGGCGGCGCGGTCGCCGCGGTCGAGAGCGGCTACATGAAGTCGCAGCTGGTCGGGTCGCTCGCCGAGTACCGCCGCGGGATGGAAAACGGCGAGCGCGTCCTGGTCGGCGTCAACAAGTTCGAGACGACCGAGCCGTCGCCGCTGCAGGCCGAGGGCGCCAAGGCGATCGAGACGATCGATCCCGCCGTCGAAAAGGCCGCCGTCACCGCGATCGAGGAATGGCGCACCCAGCGCGACAACGCGGCCGTCGAGCGGTCCCTGGCTGTGCTGAAGGAACGCGCGCAGACCGCGGAAAACCTCTTCGAGGCCACTGTGGACTGTGCCCGCGCGGGCGTGACCACCGGCGAGTGGTCCGGGGCGCTGCGCGAGGTGTTCGGCGAATACCGGGCGCCCACCGGGGTTTCCGCGACCGCGGGCGGCGGGGGCGACCCGGAGATCGAGCGCGTCCGCTCCCGGGTGCGGGAAACCGAAGCGGAACTCGGCGAGCGGCTGCGGATCCTGGTCGGCAAGCCGGGCCTCGACGGGCACTCCAACGGCGCCGAGCAGGTCGCCGTCCGGGCCCGCGACGTCGGCTTCGAGGTCGTCTACCAGGGCATCCGGCTGACGCCCGAGCAGATCGTCGCGGCCGCCGTGCAGGAGGGCGTGCACGTCGTCGGGCTGTCGGTGCTCTCCGGTTCGCACCTGGAGGTCGTCCCGACTGTGGTCGACGGCCTGCGCGCCGCGGGCGCCGGTGACGTGCCGGTGATCGTCGGCGGCATCATCCCGCCGGACGACGCCGCGCTGCTGACCGAGCGCGGCATCGCCCGCGTGTTCACGCCGAAGGACTACGAGCTGACCGGGATCATGGACGGGATCGTCTCGCTCATCCGTGAGCGCCACGGCCTCAGCTGAGGCCGGCCAGGATCTCCTTGGTGGACTTCACGGTGGCGAACTGGTTCGCCAGGTTCGCCGCCGTGACGCGGTACAGCTCGTCGGCGGTCACGCCCGGGAGGTCGAACGTGAATGTCGCGTCGAGCGCGAAAGTCACGTCGTAGCCGAGGTTTCCGCCCATCCGCGCGGTGGTCTCGCAGCAGAAGTTCGTCTGGATCCCGGCCAGGACGAAGCTCGTGATGCCGCGCTTGCGCAGCCACGCGTCGAGGTCGATGTCGCCGATGAAGGCCGAGTTGACCTTCTTGCCGAACACCAGGTCCGGGCGCGCGCCGTCGAGCTCGGGCTTGAAGTCGTTGCCGGGCTGGCCGGGCCGCAGCGACGACTCCGGCCCCGTCGAATCGTGGTGCACCAGCACGACCGGCAGCCGCCGCTCCTGCCACGCGTCGAGCAGTGCCTTCATGTTCGCTTCCGCGCCGGGGTTGTTGCGCGGTCCCCAGACGGGCTCGTCGAACCCGCGCTGGACGTCGATCAGGATGAGTGCCGTTTCGGTCATGACGTCGAGTCTCGCGGGCTCCCGCCGCGCGGGGGAGTGGCAGAAGACGCGCGATGCGGTACTTTCCTGCCATGCGCACGATCGGCGTTCTGCTGCTGCCGGGCACCCGGATGTTCGACCTCGCGGTGATCGGCGAGGTCTGGGGCCAGGACCGGACCGACAGCGGGATCGGCCCGTTCACGCTGCGGTTGTGCAGTCCGGGCCGTGTCCGCACCGCCGTCTCGCCGTTCGGGGACGTCGCGGCGACGCACGGGCTGGCCGGCCTCGACGGCTGCGACCTCGTTTTGGCGCCGGGCCGCGACGATCCGCTCGCGCCGGTTTCGCCGGCCGCCGTCGCGGCGCTGCGCCGGGCGCACCGGGCGGGGACGACCGTCGCCGCGCTGTGCTCGGGCGCGTTCACGCTGGCCGCCGCCGGCCTGCTCGACGGCCGCCCGGCGACCACGCACTGGCGCGACTTCGACGCCCTGACCCTCGCCGCACCGCGGGCCGACCTCCAGCGCGACGTCCTCTACACCGATGACGGCGGTGTCCTGACGTCCGCGGGCGTCGTGGGCGGCCTCGACCTGTGTCTCCACCTGGTCCGCCGCGACCACGGCGCGGAGGTCGCCGCGTCGCTGGCCCGCCGCCTGGTGATGCCCCCGGTGCGCGAGGGCGGACAGCGCCAGTACGTCGACACCCCGTTGCCGGCCAACGCTTCCCGACCGGGATTGTCGTCCACAATGGACTGGGCGTTGGCGCGGCTCGGGTCCGGCATCGGGGTCGAGGACCTCGTCGGGCACGCGCGGATGAGCGAGCGGACGTTCCACCGCGAGTTCGCCGCGGCCACCGGCGTGACGCCGGGACGCTGGCTGCGGGTGCAGCGCGTCCGGCTCGCGCAGCGGCTGCTGGAGACAACGTCGCTGCCGGTCGAGCGGGTCGCCGAGCGGTCCGGGCTGGGTACCGCGGCGAATCTGCGAAGGCGGATGCACGCCGAAGTCGGTGTCGGCCCGGACAGCTATCGGCGCACCTTCCGGCGGGCTACCGTCGGGGCATGACCGAGTACGAACACATCCTGGTCAAGCGCGACGCCGACACTGTCACGATCACCATGAATCGCGCGGCGCGGCGCAATTCGCTGTCCGCGGAGCACCTGGCCGAACTGCTGGCCGCGTTCCACGAGGCGGGGACGTCCGACGCGACCGGCATCGTGCTGGCCGGCGCGGGCCCGGTGTTCTCCGCCGGGCACGACTTCGGCGACGTCGCCGCGCGCGACCTGATGGGCGTGCGCGAGCTGCTGACGCTGTGCACGGATCTGATGAAGACGATGCAGTCCGTGCCGCAGATCGTCATCGCGCGGGTGCACGGCCTGGCGACGGCGGCGGGGTGCCAGCTCGTGGCGTCGTGCGACCTCGCCATCGCGGCCGAATCGGCGGGCTTCGCGCTGCCGGGCGGCAAGGGCGGCTGGTTCTGCCACACGCCGGCGGTCCCGGTGGCGCGCTCGATCGGCCGCAAGCGCCTGATGGAGCTGGCGCTGACCGGCGACGTCATCGACGCGCCCACCGCGCTGGACTGGGGACTGGTCAACCGCGTAGTCCCCGACGATGAGCTGGACGACGCCGTCGCCGAGCTGCTGGCGCGGGCGACCCGCGGCAGCCGGGCCAGCAAGACGATGGGCAAGGTCACGCTCTACGCCCAGCTCGACCGGCCCGAGGCCGACGCCTACGCGATCGCGCTGGAGGTCATGGCCTCGGCGTCCCAGCTGCCCGGTGCGCGCGAAGGCATGGCGGCGTTCCTCGAGAAGCGCAAGCCCTCCTGGCCCGACTGAGCGGCCGAGGCTCCGGCCGCGTTTCGTCGTGGCCGTCGGCCGTACCATACGGTATGGTATGGACATGGCGAGCAAGCGGGACTGGCTGGACGCGGGGTTGGTGCTGGTGGCGGAGCAGGGCGCGCCGTCGGTGACCATCGAGCGACTGTCCGAGCGGCTCGGCCTGTCGAAGGGCTCCTTCTACCACCACTTCAAGGGCATGACCGGCTACCGGACCGCCCTGCTGGAGCACTTCGAGACCGAACGCACGATCCGATTCGTGGAGCAGGCCGAAGCGGCCGAGGGTGACCGCCTGAGCACGTTGCTGAAGCTCGTCCTCGCGCCCGGACCCGGCCTCGGGCTCGAGATCGCCATCCGGGCGTGGGCCCTGCAGGACGCCGAAGCGCGGGCGGTCCAGGAGCGCGTCGACCGGACCCGCGTGGCCTACCTGACCGAGGTCAGCGGCGACGCCGGCCTGGCGCGGGCGCTGTACCTGATCGTCGTCGGCGCCGGGCAGGTCGTGCCGCCGCTGTCCGGCCGGGAGCTCAAGAGTGCGTTGGAACTCGTTCTGGGGAGAAGGAAATGACCGAACCGTTCGCCGATGGCGCCGACTACGTCGAGTTCAAGGAGGTCGAGAGCGAGAACAGCCTGCGGGAGTTCGTCGCGGGGGTGTTCAGCTGGTCGCCCGTCTGGGTGAAGGCGCTGTTCGGCGCCCGGTACGTCCTCGCCAAGGCGCTGCGGCTGGACACCGCCTCGGTGCCGCGTAGTGGTCGGCTGCGGCCCGAGGACGTCGGGTTCGCGCCCGGCGACCGGGTCGCGTTCTTCACCGTCCGGGCCGGCGACCCGGAGCGCTACCTGGTCGCGGGCGTGGACGACAGTCACCTGAGTGGCTACCTGACGGTCGAATCGGTGGCCCGTGGCTTCCGGCTCGGCACGATCGTGCACTTCCACAACCGCGTCGGCCCGGCTTACTTCGCGCTCATCAAGCCGTTCCACCACCTGGTGATCCGCGGGATGCTCAAGGCCGGTGCCGCTCGGCCAGCATGAGCTGACCCCACGCGGCGATCGACTGCGCGTCGGTGATCTCCCCGGCCAGGATCATCTTCTCGAGGTCCGCGCGCGAGAACCACGCGCTGCGCATGTCCTGCTCCTCGACCTCGCGTTCGGGCTCGCCCTCGGTGATGTCGGTGGCGAGGAACACCCAGCCGCGCTGGCTGCTCATGCCGGCGGCGACGTCGAGCTTGCCGAGCGGCACCATCGAGCCGGCGCGCAGGCCCGTCTCTTCGCGCAGTTCGCGCGCGGCGAGCTCCGCGGGCGGCACGTCGGCGAGGCCGGGCGCGGTGCCCTGCGGGAACTCCCAGCGTCGCTCGCCCAGCGGGTAGCGGAACTGCTCGACCAGCCGGAACCGGTCGCCGTCCTGGGCGATGACGAGGGCGTAGTCCGGCTTGTCGATCACGCCGTAGATGCCCGCCGAGCCGTCCGGGCGGCGGATGTCGTCTTCGCGCACGGTCATCCAGTTGTTCCGGTACACCTCGCGGGACGCGACACGCTGAATGGGGTCCACGCGCCCAGTATCACCGACCCTGTCCTACCCTCCTCGGGTGCGTCTCGTGATCGCGCGGTGCCAGGTCGACTACGCCGGCCGGCTCACCGCCCACCTGCCGATGGCCACCCGCCTGTTGCTCGTGAAGTCCGACGGGTCGGTGTCCGTCCACTCCGACGACCGCGCGTACAAGCCGTTGAACTGGATGAGCCCACCCTGCTGGCTGATCGAGGACGGCAAGCTCTGGATCGTCGAGAACAAGCAGGGCGAGAAGCTGGTGATCACGATCGACGAGATCTACCACAACCACGCCCGCGACCTGGGTCCCGAGCCGGGCCTGCAGAAGGACGGCGTCGAGGCGCACCTGCAGGAGCTGCTGGCCGAGCACATCAAGACCCTCGGCGACGGCTACACGCTGGTCCGCCGCGAGTTCCCGACGGCGATCGGCCCGGTCGACATCATGGCCCGCGACGCCGACGGCAAGTCGGTGGCGGTGGAGATCAAGCGCCGCGGCGAGATCGACGGGGTGGAGCAGCTGACGAGGTACCTGGAGCTGCTGAACCGCGACCCGCTGCTGGCCCCGGTCCAGGGCGTGTTCGCGGCGCAGATCATCAAGCCCCAGGCCCGGACGCTGGCGGAGGACCGCGGGATCAGGTGCTTGACGTTGGACTACGACGAGCTGCGCGGCATCGAGTCCGACGAGTTCCGGCTGTTCTGACGTGGAGCCGGGCCGGTACGTCCACTACAAGGGCGGCGAGTACGAGGTGCTCGGGGTGGCGTCCCACAGCGAGACCGAGGAGCGGCTGGTGGTGTACCGGGCGCTGTACGGCGCGCGCGGGTTGTGGGTGCGGCCGGAGGCGATGTTCGGCGAGACGGTGGAGACGGCGGACGGCCCGGTGCCCCGCTTCCGGCACGTCCCGGACTGAGGCTCACCGCACGTCGAAGGGGATCGCGTAAGTGCCGGGCGTCGACAGGTCGCCGAGGATGAGCAGGCCGTGGTCGGCCAGGCCGTCGGCGTCGAAGGTGCACGAGTAGGTCTTGCCGCGGGCGAAACTCGCGATGTGGTTGTCGCCCTTGATCATCATGCCGCCGTGCCCGGACAGCTGCTCCCCGGTGTCCGGGTCGAGCGTGGACCACGACCCGGAGCCGCACCACCAAAGCCGCATGGCGTCCGCGTTGGTCCCGTCGTCGCTGCCCGTCCGCACGGTCGCGGAGACGCGCAGCGCGAACTCCCCGGTGAACTTGCTGCGCGACTTCTTGATCTCGGTGACCGTGCCCGTCGCGGTGGCGGGACCGGACGGCGAGCCCTGCGCCTCGGGGTAGATCCCCATCTCCTGCCCGACCTGCTTGGTGATCCGGCCCGGTGTGGCGGGCGCCGTGACACCGGCAGCGGACGGCTCGCTGGGCTGCTGGGTGACCGTGACGGTTCGGGTCGTGGTGGTCGCGGGCGGCACTGTCCCACCGGAGCAGCCGGTCAGCAGGCCGGTTGCGGCCATCGTCGCGATGATCGATCGTTTCATGGGTAACCTCCGTGATCTTCAGATGAAGATCGCGCGAAGCGTGCCCGTTGTTTCAGACGCGCGCCATGTCGAGACCATCGTCCGGCCGGCCTGAAACACCGATACCGAACCGATGCCGAATTGCGGTATCTGATTCACGCATGATTCCTCCGCCAGGAAATCATTAACCCGATACGCGTCAGAACAGTGACCAGATCCTTTCTGACCTGCCTTTATGCGCTGTTCGGGTGAGTTCGGGATCCTCTTGCGGGCAGTTGTGCGACACTCGATTTCGAGGGGTTCCGCCGGTGCGTCCGGTGTGGCCGGAGGGTGGTGCGCTCGGCCGTCTTTCTTTGTCGTGCCTACGTTTTCAGTCCGCCTTCGAGCTCGTGTGCGCGTGCCTGTCCGGCCGGTGTGCGCGCTTTTCGCCTGCACGGAGGAGGAAGTCATGCGTTATCGCCCACTCGGTTCCGATCCGGCCGACCCGCGGCTGGGCCGGTTCATTCCGGACGACTGGCGGCACGTCGAAAGGTATCCGCTCGCCGCGCTGTCCGACGACGACCGGCCCACGCGGGCGCCCGTCGTGATCGGGGTCAACTGGTACTCCGCTTTCGACACCCCGGAACAGGACGAGGCCTCCGGCGAGTTCTTCATCGCCAAGGCCGGCGTCAAGAAGCTGGGCCGGATCCGCGGCGGCCACTGCGTCTGCCTCGAGCCGGGCGGCACCCCGGACACCGATGCCTGGTACGCGTTCTACGACCAGGGCAAGGAAGGCGCCTGCGTCGGCTTCGGCTGGTCGCGCTGCATGTCGATCTTCAACGGCAGCGAGTACGCCGCCCGCTGGCTCTGGGACTCGGCCAAGAAGCGCGACGAGTGGCCCGAAACCAACCCCGGCGACGACAACGGCACGTCGGTCCGCGCCGCGGCCGAAGTGCTCAAGGAAGCCGGGCACGTCCTGTGGGATGACTCCTACGCCACCGACGACTGGGCGGCGCGCGAGAAGTACGCGCCCGAGGCCAAGCAGGGCATCAAGGCGTTCCGCTGGGCCAAGTCGGTCGACGACGTGCACTCGGTGCTCGCCAACCCGCGGGCCGACGAACTCGGCGCCGTGCCGCTGCTCAACTCGTGGGGCCCGGGCTACCCGCACCGCACCTACCTGCCCGACGAAGTGCTCGCCAAGCTGATCGAAGAAGACGGCGAGATCGCGGTCCCGACCGACCGGTGATCCACAACCGCTCCCGCGGTGCGTGACAGAGGGCGCGTTTCCCCAGGTCAAGGCCGGGGGAACGCGCCCTCTGGCCACTTTGGACGCGTCAACGTGCCGACCCTGAATCCATGCAGTACTGTCCGGATCCGACAGAGCAGTGGTGATTCCTGTGGGTTGTTGTCCAGTTTGAAAAGAGGTGGGTCGGGTGCTCGTCCTAGCCGATGCGAACCTGCGACTCGACGCGAGCGCGATCGACTACATCGAGTTGGCGTTCTACTTCGTGCTCGTGCTCGGCATCGGGTACCTGGCACGGCGTCAAGTGTCGAGCAGTCTCGACTTCTTCCTGTCGGGCCGCTCACTGCCCGCCTGGGTCACCGGCCTGGCGTTCATCTCGGCGAACCTCGGCGCGGTCGAGGTCATGGGCATGTCGGCCAACGGCGCCCAGTACGGCTTGCCGACCGTCCACTACTTCTGGATCGGCGCGATCCCGGCGATGCTGTTCCTCGGCATCGTGATGATGCCGTTCTACTACGGCTCCAAGGTCCGCAGCGTTCCCGAGTTCATGCGACGGCGCTTCGGCAAGCCGGCGCACCTCGTCAACGGCATCAGCTTCGCCGCCGCCCAGATCCTGATCGCGGGCGCGAACCTGTTCCTGCTGGCCAGCGTGGTGAACCTGCTGCTCGGCTGGCCGCTGTGGGTGTCGATCATTGTCGCCGCCGCGATCGTGCTCTCCTACACCGCGCTCGGCGGCCTGTCGGCCGCGATCTACAACGAGGTCCTGCAGTTCTTCGTGATCGTCATCGCGCTGGTGCCGCTGACGATCATCGGCCTGGTCAAGGTCGGCGGCTGGCAGGGCCTGGTCGACAAGGTCACCACCAGCCCGGGCGGCACCGCGCAGCTGCACTCGTGGCCCGGTGACAACCTGACCGGCTTCGGCAACAACATCCTGTCGATCCTCGGCATCGTGTTCGGTCTGGGCTTCGTGCTGTCGTTCGGCTACTGGACGACGAACTTCGTCGAGGTCCAGCGCGCGATGGCGTCGAAGAGCATGTCCGCCGCGCGGCGCACGCCGATCATCGGCGCGTTCCCGAAGATGTTCGTCCCGTTCATCGTGATCATCCCGGGCATGATCGCCGCGGTCACCGTGTCCGAGTACGTCAAGGACAAGCAGGTCCTGCTGGACGGCGGCACCGCGGAAAGCGGCGTCACGTTCAACAACGCGCTCCTGCTGCTGATGCGCGACCTGCTCCCGAACGGCATGCTCGGCATCGCGATCGCCGGCTTGCTGGCCTCGTTCATGGCCGGCATGGCCGCGAACCTCAGCTCGTTCAACACGGTCTTCACGTACGACATCTGGCAGACCTACATCAAGAAGGACAAGCCGGACGGCTACTACCTGCGCCTCGGGCGCGTGGTGACGTCGGTCGGCACGATCCTCGCCATCGGCACCGCGTTCATCGCGTCGAACTCCGGCAACATCCTGAACTACCTGCAGGACCTGTTCTCGTTCTTCAACGCGCCGCTGTTCGCGACCTTCATCCTGGGCATGTTCTGGAAGCGGATGACCCCGCACGCCGGCTGGAGCGGCCTGGTGCTCGGCACCGCGTCCGCGATCACGGTCTGGGGCCTGTCGCAGGCCGGGGTGATCGGGCTCGAGGGCCAGGGCACCAGCTTCGTCGCCGCCGGCACGGCGTTCGTCGTCGACATCGTGGTGAGCGTCGTGGTGTCGCTGGCGACCAAGCCGAAGCCGGACGAAGAGCTGGTGGGGCTGGTCTACTCGCTGACCCCGAAGGAAACCCGCAAGCACGACGACACCGGCGAGAACGCGGGCTGGTACCGCAAGCCGGGCCTGCTCGCGGGCATCGTGCTCATCCTGACCATCGCCCTCAACGCCATCTTCTAGGAGGTCCGTCATGGCTACCGAGTCCGGCGCGCGACCGCGGAAGGCGGGCGCCTTCGACATCCGGCTGATCATCGCCCTGCTGATCGGCGTCTACGGCGTCATCCTGACGATCATGGGCCTCGGCTTCACCTCCGAAGAGGACATCGCGAAGGCCGCCGGGGTGAACATCAACCTGTGGGCCGGCATCGGCATGCTGGTGGTCGCCGCGTTGTTCATCATCTGGGCCAAGGTCCGGCCGCTGATCGTGCCGGCCGAGCCCGAGAGCGAAGACACACCCGCCGCCAAGGCCGAATAGCCGGGTTGCCCGGACAGGGACGCGAGGTTCCGGCTACCGTGCATCGCGTGCTCCCCGACGTTCGGCGCCCCCGTCTCCCGAAGCTGTTCCTGCTGGTCACCGCCCTCGCGCTGCCGCTGACCGCGTGCGGGCAGGACCTCGGCAAGTCCAACTTCGTGCGGACGACGGTGCCCGCGGCGGCCGGCACCGGCCCGGTCTCCGACGGGCCGATCACCGATGCCGCCGTGGCCGCGAACGTGCTGCGCACGGTCAAGCCGTGCCAGTTCCTGACCAAAGAGGCCCTCGGCGCGCTCGGCCTCGGCACGGTCGAGGAGGACCCGTCGCCGTCGTCGATCGCCTTCGACCGGTGCACCAACAGGGTGAAGGACCCCGGCGGCAAGGAGATCCGGCTCGGGTTCGAGATCGGCAACACCCTGCTGCCGCACGCGGACAAGACCACCGGGCAGACCGGTGGGCTGCCACTGCGCGTGAACAAGACCGACGAGACGAGCTGCACGGTCGCGACGATGACGGCGCTGAACCCGGACATGGCGCTGACGGTGTCGGTCACCTACCCCGGCGACCCGTGCCGTCCCGGCCGGACGCTCATGGACGCCATCGTGCAGAAGCTGCACAGCTCGCCGGAGAAGTACTCGACGTCGGCGGGCACCCTGCTGACCGCCGACCCGTGCGCCATGGCCGACACCGCGGCGGTCGCCCCCACCGTGCCGTCGGCGAAGTCCGCGCCGTCGGGCCTGCACTCCTGCCAGTGGCAGAGCAACGGCGCCAACCCGACCGTGACCGTCAAGTTCCTGCCGGGACTGCCGCCGATCGCCGGGGACGGTTACTCCACCGTGGACCTCGGCAACGGCGTCACGGCGTTCCAGAAGCAGGGCGGCACGAGCGCGTCGCGGTGCACGGTGGAGTGGCAGCACCGGCCGTGGCAGGGCGACGACTTCGAACTGGCCCAGGTGGACTACGAGAACTACAACGCCAAGCCGGACGCCGACGACCCGTGCGGCAAGGCGGTCACCGTCGCGAAGAACGTGGTCACGAAGCTCCCCAAACCCTGACCTGGCGGCGCGCCGCGCGGAGAGGTAGGAAGGGGACACCCCACCCGCCGATGTGCCGGAGGTTGCCGTGAAGAAGATCATCAACGATCCGGCGAACGTGGTCGTGGAGTCGCTGCGGGGCCTCGCCGCCGCGCACGCGGACATCCTGCGCGTCCAGGAGGATCCGGACGTGGTGGTCCGCGCCGACGCGCCGGTCGCCGGGAAGGTCGCCGTCATCTCCGGCGGCGGGTCCGGGCACGAGCCGCTGCACGGCGGGTTCGTCGGCCGGGGCATGCTCGCGGCCGCCGTGCCGGGCGCGGTGTTCACGTCGCCGACGCCGGACGCCGTGCAGGCCGCCGTCACCGCGACCACCGGCGAGGCGGGCGCCCTGCTCATCGTCAAGAACTACACCGGCGACGTGCTGAACTTCGAGACGGCCGCCGAGCTGGCCGCCGCCGAGGGCCTCGAGGTGCGCAGCGTCGTGATCGACGACGACGTCGCGGTCAAGGACTCGACCTACACCGCGGGCCGCCGCGGGGTCGGCGGCACGGTGCTGCTGGAGAAGATCACCGGCGCGGCCGCCGAGCGCGGCGACTCGCTCGACGCCGTGACCGCGCTGGCGCAGAAGGTGATCGGCCAGGTGCGGTCGATCGGCGTCGCGCTGACCGCGCCGACCGTGCCGCACGCCGGCACGCCCAGCTTCGACCTCGGCGACGGCGAGATCGAGTTCGGCATCGGCATCCACGGCGAGCCCGGCCGCGAACGGATCCCGCTCGAACCGGCCGACGCGCTGGTCGCGCGGATGGTTGATGCCGTTCGGGAGGACCTGCCGTTCTCCTCCGGTGACCGCGTGCTGCTGTTCACCAACTCGATGGGGGCGACCCCGCTCGTCGAGCTCTACCTGGCGCACGGCATCGCCGAGCGGCTGCTGACCGAGCGTGGGATCGTGGTCGAACGCCGGCTGGTCGGCCCGTACATCACCAGCCTCGAGATGCAGGGGATGAGTCTGACGTTGCTCAAACTGGACGACGAGCTGACCGAGCTCTGGGACGCCCCGGTGAACACCGCGGCGCTGCGGTGGGGGGTCTGATGACCTGCAAGGCCCACGGGGTCGCGGCGGCCGTGCGCGCCGCGGCGGCGGTGGTCGCCGAGCACCGCGCCGAGCTGATCGACCTCGACCGCGCGATCGGCGACGGCGACCACGGCGAGAACCTGAACCGCGGGTTCGCCGCCGTCGTGGCGGCCCTCGACGCGGGCGCGCCGGAGACACCGGGTGCGGTCCTGAAGCTCGTCGCGACGACGCTGATCTCCAAGGTCGGCGGCGCGGCGGGTCCGTTGTACGGCACGGCTTTCCTGCGTGCTTCGGCCAAGCTCGGCACCGCCGGGGACCTCGACGTCCCGGGGCTGCTGGACGCGCTGCGCGCCGGGCTCGAAGGCGTCCAGGCCCGCGGGAAGGCGGTGGGCGGCGACGCGACCATGGTCGACGCCCTGATCCCGGCGGTCTCGGCCGCGGAGAAGGCGGCCGAGGACGGCGGGGACGTCGCCGCGGTGCTGACCGCGGCGGCCGACGCGGCCGACCGCGGCGCGGAGTCCACAGTGGACTTGGTGCCGCGCAAGGGCCGCGCGTCCTACCTGGGCGAGCGCGCGGTCGGGCACCTGGACCCGGGTGCGCGGTCGTCGGCGCTGCTGCTGCGCGCGTTCGCGGAGGCCGCCCGGTGAGCGTCGGCATCGTGCTCGTTTCGCACAGCGCGAAGCTCGCGGAAGGCCTGGCGGAGCTGGCCGCCCAGATGGCGCCGGACGTCACCATCATGGCCGCTGGAGGTCTGTCCGACGGCTCGATCGGCACCGACTACGACGAGGTCGTCGCGGCCACCCAGCGCGCCGACTCCGGCGATGGGATCGTGCTGCTCTACGACCTCGGCAGCGCCCAGATGACCGCCGAACTGGCCATCGAATCGCTGGCCGACCCCTCGGCCGCCGTCGTCGCGGACGGCCCGCTGGTAGAAGGCGCGATCGCCGCGGCGGTCGCGGCTCAGTCGGGCAAGGACCGCCAGGCGGTGGCGGAGGCCGCCGCGGCCGCCGGGATGCCCGAAGACCTTTCGCCGGCCGAACCCGCCGCCGGCGGTGCGGACGAGGTCGAGCTGGTCCTGCGGAACGAGGTCGGGCTGCACGCCCGCCCGGCCGCGGTGCTGGTGCGCGCGCTGAGCGCGTTCGACGCCGAAGTCACCGTCCGGCTCGGTGACCAGGAGGCCGACGGCCACAGCGTGCTGGCCCTGATGTCGCTCGGTGCCCGCCAGGGTGACCGGATCCGCGTGCGGGCCCGCGGCCCGCAGGCGCCCGCCGCGCTGGACAAGGCGAAAGAGCTGGTGGACGGCAACTTCGGCGAGTGAACCCGGTTGGCCGACCGGGTGACTTGCCCGGTACTGACTCGATTCCGTCTGGGCTTCCGGCGGTTCCGTGTGGCAGAGTCAGGGGCCAATTACCGGCGAGTAACATCTCTGGAGGCCTCGATGGCGCGGGACATCTCGACAGTCGGAGTGGTCGGCCTCGGAACGATGGGGGCCGGTATCGCCGAAGTGCTCGCGCGCAGCGGACTCGACGTCGTCACGGTCGAGCTCGACCAGGCGGGGGTCGAGCGGGGCCGCGGTCACCTGCGGCACTCCACCGAACGGGCGCTCTCCGGCGGAAAGCTCGACGAGGCCGGCCGTGAGGCACTGCTGGAACGGATCCGGTACAGCACTTCGCTGTCGGATCTGTCCGAAGTGGACATCGTGATCGAGGCGATCCCGGAAAGCCTCGCGCTGAAGGCCGACGTCTTCACCGAGCTGGACAAGGTCACCCGGCCGGACGTCGTGTTCGTGTCCAACACCTCGTCGCTGTCGATCACCGAGATCGGGGTGCACACGGCGCGCCCCGGCAAGGTCGTCGGCATGCACTTCTTCAACCCGGCGCCGGTGCAGAAGCTGGTCGAGATCGTGAAGACCGTGGTCACCGAGCCGGAGGTGGTCACCGAGGTGGTCGCGTTCGCCGAGCGGCTCGGCAAGGTGCCGGTGGTGATCGGCGACCGGGCCGGCTTCATCGCGAACGCGCTGCTGTTCGGCTACCTCAACCACGCGGTGCGGATGTACGAGCAGCGTTACGCCACCCGCGAGGACCTCGACGCCGCGATGCGCTTCGGCTGCGGCTACCCGATGGGCCCGCTCGCGCTGCTCGACCTGATCGGGCTGGACACCGCGTACGAAATCCTCGACACGATGTACCACCAGTCCCGCAACCGGCTGCACGCGCCGGCGCCGCTGCTCAAGCAGATGATCACGGCGGGCCAGCTGGGACGCAAGACAGGCCGCGGCTTCTACGCCTACGACGCACCGGATTCGCCCAACGTGGTCTCGGACGCAGTGGTGTCGTCCACTGTGGACAGTGTTGAGCCTCGGCCGGTGGCCCGCGTCGGCGTGATCGGCACCGGGACGATGGCGACCGGCATCGCGGAGGTGTTCGCGAAACGCGGTCTCGACGTCGTGCTGCGCGCTCGGAGCCTGGAGAAGGCGCACGCGTCCGTGGCGAAGGTGAAGAAGTCGCTCGACAAGGCCGTGGTCAAGGGGAAGCTGTCCGAAGAGGACGCGGCTCTCGCCTTGTCCCGGATCACCTCGGTCACCGACTTCGAAGCACTGGCCGACGTCGACCTGGTCGTCGAGGCGGTGGCCGAAGAGCTTTCGGTGAAGCAGGCGGTGTTCGCGGCGCTGGACGAGGTCGTCCGCCCGGGAGCGGTCCTGGCGACGACGACGTCTTCCCTGCCGGTGATCGAGTGCGCGGCGGCGACCTCCCGGCCGTCCGACGTGCTCGGTCTCCACTTCTTCAACCCGGCCCCGGTGATGAAGCTGGTGGAGGTGGTCTCGACGATCGCGACCGCCCCGGACGTGGTGGCGACGGCGAGCGCGGTCTGCGCCGCGGTGGGCAAGCACGCGGTCCACTGTGGAGACCGCGCGGGCTTCATCGTCAACGCGCTGCTGTTCCCGTACCTGAACGACGCCGTGAAGATGCTGGAGGCCCACTACGCGGGGGCGGACGACATCGACACGGCCATGAAGGTGGGCTGCGGCCTGCCGATGGGCCCGTTCGAGCTGCTGGACGTGGTCGGGCTGGACGTTTCGCTGGCCATCCAGCGGACCCTGTACAACGAGTTCCGCGAGGAGGGGTTCGCGCCGGCGCCGCTGCTGGAGCACCTCGTGACGGCCGGCCGGCTGGGTCGGAAGACCGGGAAGGGCTTCAAGGACTACTGATCAGCTTCCCAGGCTGAGGGCGACGTTCCCGTTGCGCGCGTCGTCGGGCTGCACCATGATCCGGCCCCGGTGGGACACTTCGACGAGGTAGAACTTCTCGCCCGCCGGAACGCTCGGCGCGGACAGCGTGAACACGCAGCTGCCGCCGCCGTTCGGCCGCCCTGTCCCGAGCGCGCCTTGGGAGAGCACGGTTCCGGCGGCGTTGTAGACGGTGACCGTCGTCCCGGTGGTGATGTCCGAATAGCCGCCGGAGCCGCCGCAGGTGCTGTAGCCGTATCCACCGCTGTTCAGGGTGAACGTGCCGCGGAGGTCGAACGCCTCGCCGGCCGTGCCGGGCGGGCCGATGGGCGTGCCGGAATCGGCCAGGTCCAGACCGACCCACAAGGCGCCCACCAGGGCCGCGCCGGCCGCGGCCGCGAGCACCAGGTGCCAGGGATTCGTCTTCGCCCGCACCGGCGGCGGATCCTGCGGCGGCGTCCACGGGCCGGGCGGCGCGGGTTCGTACGCACTGGTCATCGCGAGTCCTCCGTCGCACGTCCGGGCTTTGGTCCGTTCGTACGCAGGAGATCGGCCGGACGGAGGCCGTCGTTACCTCGGTGCTCGGATCGTGATCGGCCGGCTCAGCGGGCGGCCACCTCGCCGAGGACCGGCTTCACGTCCAGGACCGGCGTGCCGTCGATCGCTTCCAGGCCCGTCACCGTCAGCGTCCCGTCCTCGACCGCCGTCACCGTCACCGTGTGGAGGCCGATCGGGTTCGGGCGATCCGGGGACCGTGTCGAGAACACCCCTTCGCGGGGCGGTCCGGGTCGCCGCGCGGGTGGACCGCCTGGACCTCGCGGTCGGCTTCGTGCAGCCACGTCAGCAGCACCAGGCGGTCGCCCGGGCGGAGGTCGGCCGCCGCCGGGCGGAACTCCGGTGCGAACACCACCCGGGCCGGGGGCGCGCCCTCGTCGCCCTGCTTCGGGGCCGTCCCGCGGTCCTGGAGAGGCGACTCGACGCGCGCCACCGGGCGCACCTCGTAGCTCGTCACTTGTAGTAGCCCTCGACCGGAACGCGGGCTTCGTCGAACAGCGCCGGGCCGTCCAGCTGGTGCTTGCCCCAGGTGACCGGCGGGCGCAGCGTCAGGAACTGTTCCGTCGACAGCGCGTAGACGACGCGGCCGAGCCCGGACCGCTCGATCGCGCCCGTGCACATGCCGCACGGCTGGGTGCTGGTGAACATCGTGGTCGCCGCCGCGACCTCGGGGGCCAGGTTCTGCGCCGCCCAGCGGGCGAGCTTCAGCTCCGGGTGCGCCGTGATGTCGTTGTCCGTCAACGATGTGTTGCGATCCTCGGCGAGGACGTTGCCGTCCGCGTCGGCCAGCAGGGAGCCGAACGGCGGGTTGCCGTGTTCCTCGCGCGCCTCGCGAGCGAGCTCGATCGCGCGCCGCAACAGGGCTTCTTCGGTGTCCTTCACCGGTTCTCCTTCCAAGACGCGGCGACTGCCGCGAGGTCCCGCCACGCGATCTCCGGGTGGAGGGTTTCGGCGGGGTCCGCATCGAACGGGTCGAGCACGACGGTGTCCGCGCCGAGCGCCCGCAGCTGGGCCAGGTCGTCGAGGACCTGCTCGAGGGTGCCTTCCCCGGCGCGCCGGTCCGGGCCGGTCACCGGTGCGCCGGTCACCCGCAAGACGATCCGCGGTGCGAACGCCGGCACCGGCCGGTCGCCGGTCAGGGTCTTCAGGCGCTCCAGGCCTTCCCGGAACCCGGACATCGTCATCCGCAGCGGGTGCCACGCGTCGCCGAGCTCGATCGCGCGGCGCAGCCCCGCGTCGCTGTGCCCGCCCAGCCACAGCGGGATCGGGCCGGCGCGGTAGTCGTCGTGGTCGGCCCAGGCCGCGCGGATCGCCCGCAGGTACTCGCTGGTGAGCTTCCCGCGCTGCTCGAACGGCACGCCGAGCGCGGCGAACTCCTGCTTCGCCCAGCCGATACCGGCCCCGAGCACGAGCCGGCCGCCGCTGAGCGCGTCGAGGTTCGCCGCCATCCGGGCCACCAGCAGGGGATGCCGGTACGGCACGACCAGCACGGTGGTGCCGAGCCGCACCCGCTCGGTGACGCCCGCGAGCCACGACAGCGTCGTGAACGGCTCGTAGAACGGCGCCGGGTACTGGCCCGCGACGTCCGGGGTGATCGCGACGTGGTCGGACACCATCAGCAGGTCGTAGCCGAGGCCTTCCACGGTCCGCGCCCAGGCGCGCAGCACGCCGGGGTCGGTGCCGGGCCCGAAGTTGGGGACGTTCACGCCGATCTTCACCGGGAAAGGCTATCGACGCTCCAGCCGTGATCGGAAGGGAGCGATCACGGCGTTCGGCGGCTTCGGCCGTGGATCTCACGGTAGATTCGGCTCATGACCGAGAGCCTCGACGCGACGGACTGGGCCATCCTGGTCGAGCTCCAGCAGGACGCCCGGCTGCCGCTCACCGAGCTCGGCCGCCGCGTGAACCTCAGCGCGTCGGCCGCGACCGAGCGGCTCCGGCGGCTCGAGGCGGCCGGCGTGATCACCGGCTACCGGGCCGACGTCGACCTCGGCAAGGTCGGCTACCCGGTGCTCGCCGTCGTCCGGCTCAAGTACCCCGGCAGCCGGCACGAGGCACTGCACAAGCTGCTCGGCGAGCGCCTCGAGATCCTCGAATGCCTGCGCACCACCGGCGACGACTGCTACACGCTCAAGATCGCCGCGGCCTCGATGGCCCACCTCGAGCACACGATGGACGAGCTGGCCCAGTTCGGCAGCACGACCACGAACGTCGTCTACAGCCAGACGCTGCCCTACCGCGGCCCGCGGGAGCCCGCCCGTGACCTCGGCGCCTGAGCGCATCGTCGTCTACGGCGTGACCGGCTCGGGCAAGTCGACGCTCGCGGCCCGGATCGCCGAGCGCACCGGCCTGCCGTACGTCTCGGCCGACGACCTCTCCTGGCAGCCGGGCTGGGTCCCGGTGCCCGACGAGGAGCAGCGCCGACGGATCGCCGAGGTGTGCGCGGGCGAGCGCTGGGTCCTCGACGCCGCCTACGGCAAGTGGCGGGGGATCGTGCTGGAGCGCGCGCAGCTGGTCGTCGGCCTCGACTACCCGCGCTGGCTCTCCCTCGGCCGCCTGGTGCGGCGGACGCTGGTGCGGTCGGTGACCCGCGTCCGGATCTGCAACGGCAACGTCGAGTCGTTCCGCCAGGTGTTCTCCGCCGACTCGATCATCCGCTGGCACTTCGTCTCGTTCGCGAACAAGCGGGCGCGCATCCGGGCATGGGCCGCCGAATCGCCCGGGCCGGAGATCGTCCGGCTGACCTCCCCGCGCCAGACCCGGCGCTGGCTGGAGACGCTCTGAAGTCAGGCCCCCGGTGGCAGCAGCGGCCCGCCGCTCCAGTGCTGGAACACGAGGTTCGTGTGCACGCGGGCGACCTCGTCCCGGGCGGTCAGCTCGTCGAGGACCAGGCGCTGCAGTTCGGCCGCGGAGCTGGTCGCGACGTGCGCGAGGAAGTCGTCCGGTCCGGTCAGGTGGTAGACCGCGCGCACCTCGGGCAGGGACAGCAGGTGCTCGACGAACGCGTCCACCAGCGGCCGCCGGTGCGGGCGGACCTGGACGAACAGGAACGCCTCCAGCGGGCGGCCCAGCTTCGCCGCGTCGACCGACGCGTGCTGCCCGGTGATCACGCCGGTGTCCCGCAGCCGGGCCACGCGGTCCAGGCACGTCGACGGCGCGATGCCGACCGCGGCCGCCAGGTCCTTGTTCGTGATCCGGGCATCGTTCTGGAGCAGGCGCAGAATCCGCAGGTCGACCGGACTCAGCTCGACGGAATCGGACATCGGCGAATGATATCCGAGACTGTTGCTTCGGATCCGGTGAAAGCTCGACTATGCTGGCATGACCTCTTCGCTGCGCACGCGTGCCGTCCACGCCGGCCGTGACGACCTCACGGACCTCGGCGTGCACGCCGTCCCGCTCGACCTGTCGACGACCTACCCCTCCCGCGACAGTGCCGCCGAAGCCGCCCGGATCGACGAGTTCGCCGCCGGCGGCGAACTCGACGGCCCGCCGATCTACGGCCGGGTGGGCAACCCGACCGTCGAACGGTTCGAGCGCGCGCTCGCCGAGCTCGAAGGCTTCGAGCACGGCGTCGCGTTCGCCAGTGGCATGGCCGCCGTCTCGGCCTGCCTGCTTTCCGCGGTGGCGCAAGGGAAACGGCACGTGGTCGCCGTGCGCCCGCTGTACGGCTGCAGTGACCACCTGCTCGAGTCCGGGCTACTCGGCACCGAGGTCACTTGGGCCGCGCCCGCCGCCGTCGCCGCCGCGCTGCGGCCCGACACCGGGCTCGTGTTCGTCGAGACGCCGGCGAACCCGACGCTCGCCGAGGCCGACATCGCCGAGCTGGCCCGTGCTTGCGGGGACGTGCCTCTCTTGGTGGACAACACCTTCGCGACCCCGGTGCTCCAGCGCCCCGGCCGCCACGGGGCGCGGATCGTGCTCCACAGCGCGACGAAGTTCCTCGGCGGCCACGGCGACGTGATGGGCGGGATCGTCGCGTGCGACGCCGCGGAAGCCGCCCGGCTGCGGCAGATCCGCTTCGCCACCGGCGGCGTGCTGCACCCGCTCGCCGGATACCTGTTGCTGCGCGGGCTTTCCACGCTGCCGCTGCGCGTCAACGCCGCGTCGGCCACCGCGGCGACGCTGGCTGCACGGCTCGGCGACCACCCGGCGGTGACGGCCGTCCACTACCCGCGGCTGGGCGGGCCGCTGGTGGCGTTCGAGGTCGACGGCGACCCGCACGCCCTGATCGGCGCGGTCCGGCTGATCACGCCCGCCGTCAGCCTCGGCAGCGTCGACACGCTGATCCAGCACCCGGGTTCGATCAGCCACCGGATCGTCGACGCCGGTGACCGGCACGACGCGGGCGTGTCGGACCAGCTGATCCGGCTGTCGGCCGGGCTCGAGGACGTCGAGGACCTCTGGGCCGACTTGGAGCAGGCGCTGAAGGTGCTTTAGCCGCAGCAGCCGCCGCCACAGCAGCCACCGCCGCCACCCGCCGGGACCGCGGGTCCGCTCGCGGCTCCGGTGAGGGCGACCGTGGTGAGCAGCTTGACGGTGTCGGCGTGGCCCTCCGGGCAGGACGCCGGCGCGCTCGATTCGCTCATCGGGCGCAGGAGCTCGAAGGTCTCGGTGCACTCGCGGCAGCGGTAGGCGTAGGTCGGCATGCCGCGATTATCGCCGGAGGAGCACGGGGATGGGAAGCTGGGCGCGTGCAGCCGCCCATGCTCGCCGACGTTCCGCACCTCGGCCAGGTCGTCCCGTCCCTGCTCGCCGCGCTCGGGGTGCCCGGCTTCGGCAACACGCTGGCGCTGCCGGAGGCCCGCAGCGCCGGGGTCCTGCTGGTCGACGGGCTCGGCTGGGAGCTGCTGGCCGAGCACGCCTCGGACGCGCCGGTGCTGACCGAGCTCGCCCGGGAGTCGCTGCGCGTGGGCTTCCCGTCCACGACGGCCGCCGGGGTCGCGGCGATCGGCACCGGGCTCGCGTCCGGCGAGCACGGCATGGTCGGCTACACGTTCGAAATGCCGGGCACCGGTGTGCTCAACGCGTTGCGCTGGTGCAGCCACGAGGACGGCAGCGACCTGCGCGGCGCCCTCCCGCCGCGCGAGGTGCAGCCGCTGCCGACGACGTTCGAACGGGCGGCCGCGGCGGGCGTCGACGCCGCGGTGGTGTCGTCCGCCCAGTACCGCGACACGGCCTTGACCATGGCTACCCAGGCCGGGGCGCGCTACGCCGGGGTGCACGCGCTGGGCGACCTCGCCGCGCGGACGCTTTCGGTGCTCGGCGGGCGCGCGTTCTGCTACGCCTACCACAACGAACTCGACCTGCTCGGGCACGTGTACGGCCCCGGGTCCACCGCGTGGCGGATGCAGCTGCGGCAGGTCGACCGGCTCGTCGAGTCCCTTGTGGACGGTCTGCCCGCCGGTGCCCTGCTCGCGGTGGTGGCCGACCACGGGATGGTCGCCGTCGACGACAAGCTCGACCTCGAAGACGTCCCGGAGCTGCTTTCCGGGGTCCGGACCTTCGGGGGCGAGGTGCGCGCCCGGCACGTCTACACCGAGCCGGGCGCGGCCGCGGACGTCCTCGCGGCCTGGCGGGCGGTGCTGGGCGAGCGGGCCTGGGTGCGGTCGCGGGAGGAGGCCATCGCCGAGGGGTGGTTCGGGCACACGGTCAGCGACCGCGTGGTGCCGCGGATCGGCGACGTCGTCGCGGCGGCCCGGGGCCGGTTCGGGATGGTGCGGGGGCTCGCCGAAGCCGTGGAGACGTCGCTGATCGGACAGCACGGGTCGCTCACCACCGCCGAACAGCTGGTGCCGCTGGCGCTCGCCCAGGGCTGACGGTTTCCGTTCGGGGAACGTGCGCCGGTGGCGGACCGGCGTCCGCGTGGCCGAGGCCCCGACGGGCATCACGTGTGTCTGGAGGGGAATCTCGCGTGATTGAGGGGGCATCACGTGTGATTGGAGGGTCGGCTCGCGTACCTGGACGGACGGTTCGCGTGCCTGGGGTCGGCTCGCGTGCCTGGAGGGTCGGCTCGCGTGCCTGGAGGGTCGGTTCGCGGGTGGAGGGACCGGGCGAGGGGCGGGAGGGCGGCGGATACCGTTTGGGCGTGCCTCGACGCAACCGTCCCGGCCGCCGCGCGGACGGCGGGCCGCCCGAACGCGACCTCGGCGCCGCGACCGGCTGGGCCCGTGCCGAGTCCGGGACCGACGGCGACTGGCTCGTGCGGACCGTGCCCGGCTCGCAGGCCACCAAGGACTACCGCTGCCCCGGCTGCGACCACGAGATCCGGCCGGGCACGCCGCACCTCGTCGTCTGGCCCGCCGACGAGACCGGCTCGGTCGCCGACCGGCGGCACTGGCACCGGCCCTGCTGGGACGCCCGGGCGCGCCGGCGGCCGAACCGCCGCCGGTGAGGCGTTTCCTTCTGGAGTTGTCAAACACCGCCCGGCTCAGCGCCGGTAGTGCCGCGAGAACGCGCCGTCGTACATCTCCTCCGTGTACTCGGTGAAGCCGAGCCGCTCCGCCACCCGCAGCGACGGCTTGTTCGCGGTGCTGACGCTCGCCAGCACCGGCACCGACGGCAGTTCCCGGGCACACCACTCCAGGACCGCCAGCCCGGCCTCCACCGCGTACCCCTTGCCCCACGCCGACGGCCGGAACCGGTAGCCGAGGTTGAGCACCTTCTCGCCGTGGAACTCCCGCATGCGCACCCCGCACATGCCGATGACCTCGGTGCCGCCGCGTTCGGTCACCGCCGGGTAGCCGAAGCCGTGCTCGGCCCAGTGCACCAGCCACTCCGAGAACATCGCCGACGCGCGCGGGACGTCGGGCGGGTCGGGGTTGAAGCGGTTGGTGCGCGGGTCCGTGTGGATGTCGACCATCGCCTGCCGGTCCGCCTCGTGGAGCGGACGCAGCAGCAGCCGGTCGGTTTCGATGTCGGTGAACACATCGGCGAAGCTAGCGAGGAGGTCCGACAAAATATCCCGCATGACCGAACTGCCGCTGGTCCTCCTCCACGCCTTCCCCCTGGATTCCCGCATGTGGAACGCGGTGCGCGAGCCCCTCGCTTCACACCTTCGGGTGATCACCCCGGACCAGCGCGGGCTGGGCCGCTCGCCGCTGCCGGAGACCGACCGCGAACCGAGTCTCGAGGACGCCGCGCGCGACGTCGTCGCCCTGCTGGACCGCCTGGAACTGGAGCGCGTCGTGCTCGGCGGCTGCTCGATGGGCGGCTACCTCGCGATGGCCGTGCTGCGGCTGGCGCCGGAGCGGGTCGGCGGGCTGGTGCTCATCGACACGAAGGCCACGCCGGACACGCCCGACGCCGCGCAGAGCCGGCTGGACGTCGCCCAGCGCGTCGAGGACGAAGGCACCGGGGGCTGGCTCGCCGAGGCCAACCTGCCGAACCTGCTGGCCTCGTCGACGCGCGAGCAGCGCCCGGACGTCGTCGAGACCGTCCGGGAGATCATCGAATCCCAGCCGCCGGCCGGTATCTCGTGGACGGCGCTGGCGCTGCGGACCCGGCCGGATTCCCTCGAACTGCTGCGGGACTGCGGCGTTCCCGCGCTGGTCGTCGTCGGCGAAGAGGACCCGATCACCCCGGTTTCGGCGGCGAGCGCGATGGCCGAGGTCATGGCCGGCGCCACGCTCGTGGTGCTCCCGGAAGCCGGCCACCTGACCCCGCTGGAGGACCCGGCGGGCGTGGTCGAGGCGATCCTTTCCTGGTACCCGGCGACTCACGAGAAGTAGGCGGCGAGCGCCGAGCGGGCGCCGCGGAGCCGGTGCGGGAACCGGATCGAGATCACGTACTGCCACGCGACCGCGTAAAGCTCCCGCACTCGGATCCACGGCTCGAGCGCGGTCTCGTCGATCGAGCCCGGGTAGGCGGCCACGAACTCCGGGCCGCCCTGCCGGGCGAGGATCCCGAGGTCCCAGGCCAGCGGCCCGAGCCAGGTGTCCTCGAAGTCGAGCCAGCAGGGGCCCGCGGGAGTGGCGATCAGGTTGCCGGGGTGCGCGTCGCCGTGCAGCGGCTGCACGGCGACGTCCGGCAGCGTCGCGGCGAGGCGGGCCGCCTCCGCGCGCAGCCGGGGCGTTTCGCCGTCCAGATCGTGCCGGTCGAAGATCAGCTCCAGGTCGTCGAGCGGGCCGCGCCGGGGGAGCTCGCCGGGGAACTCCCGCAACGCGGCGTGCACCCCGGCGAGCGAACGCGCGACGACGTCCGGTGCGTACCGGTGGTCCGGATCGTGCGGGGTGTGGTGCCAGAGCGTGACCGGCAGGCCCTCGGCGAAATGCGGTCCGGCCGGGGGATCGGTGGCCGGTGAGACGACGAGCACACCACGTTCGGTGAGGAACCGGGACAGCGCCACGTCCCGTTCCTGCCATGCCGGACCGGGCCGGGAGAGGCGGGTGGTCCCCGGCACCCGCGCGACCAGCGGACCCAGCTTCACCAGCACGTTCGAGCGTTCGTGGAGCACCTCGGGCTCGTGCTCGCGCAGACCCAGCCGGGAGGTGACGGTCCGTGCCGCGCGGACCGCGGCGCGCGTGTATTCGTCGGCCACGGCCCGATCTTGCCAGCCGGTGCGCGCGACTGTCGGTAGCGAGGGCTACGATCCCCATGACCGCCGGAACCGGGCCTCGCCCGCGCCCGGCGGCCGGACGATGACCACCACAAGGTTTCAGTGTTGGAGGCAGGAGTGACGGCCGTAGCCCCCAAGCCGATCGCGACGCGCCCGTACCCCGCGCGCGAGTCGGTCAAGGGTTCGTACCTGCTGCGGTTGTTCCGCACGACGGACCACAAGCAGATCGGGATCATGTACCTGGTCACGTCGTTCGCCTTCTTCATGGCGGGCGGCGCGATGGCCATGCTCATCCGCACCGAGCTGGCGCGGCCCGGGCAGCAGTTCCTTTCGCAGGAGCAGTACAACCAGCTCTTCACCATGCACGGCACGGTGATGCTGCTGCTGTACGCGACCCCGATCCTCTTCGGTTTCGCGAACTTCGTGCTCCCGCTGCAGATCGGCTCGCCGGACGTCGCGTTCCCGCGGTTGAACGCGTTCTCGTACTGGCTGTACCTGTTCGGCGGCCTGATCGTGCTGTCGGGCTTCCTGACGCCGGGTGGCGCCGCCGACTTCGGCTGGTTCGCCTACACCCCGCTGTCGGACGCGATCCACTCGCCGGGCGTCGGCGCGGACCTGTGGATCTCCGGTCTGGTGGTCTCCGGTCTCGGCACCATCCTCGGCGCGGTCAACATGGTCACCACCGTGGTCTGCCTGCGCGCGCCGGGCATGACGATGTACCGGATGCCGATCTTCACCTGGAACATCCTGGTGACGTCGATCCTGATCCTGCTCGCCTTCCCGATCCTGACCGCGGCCCTGATGGGCCTGCTGGCGGACCGGCACCTCGGGGCGCACGTGTTCGACCCCGAAAACGGCGGCGTGATCCTCTGGCAGCACCTGTTCTGGTTCTTCGGCCATCCCGAGGTCTACATCGTCGCGCTCCCGTTCTTCGGGATCGTGTCGGAGATCTTCCCGGTGTTCAGCCGCAAGCCCATGTTCGGCTACAAGAGCCTGGTCTGGGCGACGCTGGCCATCGCGGCGCTGTCGGTCGCGGTGTGGGCGCACCACATGTACGCCACCGGCGCCGTGCTGCTGCCGTTCTTCTCCTTCATGACCTTCCTGATCGCGGTCCCGACCGGCGTGAAGTTCTTCAACTGGATCGGCACGATGTGGAAGGGCCAGCTGTCCTTCGAGACGCCGATGATCTTCTCGATGGGCTTCATCGTCACGTTCCTCTTCGGCGGCCTGACCGGCATCATGCTGGCCGCGCCGGCGATCGACTTCCACGTGTCGGACAGCTACTTCGTCGTCGCGCACTTCCACTACGTGCTCTACGGCACGATCGTGTTCGCCACCTTCGCCGGCATCTACTTCTGGTTCCCGAAGATCACCGGCCGGATGATGGACGAGAAGCTCGGCAAGTGGCACTTCTGGACCACGTTCATCGGCTTCCACGGCACGTTCCTCGTCCAGCACTGGCTGGGTGCCGAGGGCATGCCGCGCCGGTACGCGGACTACCTGACCAGTGACGGCTTCACGACGCTGAACACGATCTCGACGATCGGCGCGTACATCCTCGGTGCCTCGACGCTGCCGTTCATCTGGAACGTCTTCAAGAGCTACCGGTACGGCGAGATCGTCACGGTGGACGACCCGTGGGGCTACGGCAACTCGCTCGAGTGGGCGACGTCCTGCCCGCCGCCGCGGCACAACTTCACCGAGCTGCCCCGGATCCGCTCCGAGCGGCCCGCGTTCGAGCTGCACTACCCGCACATGATCGAGCGCCTCCACAACGAGGGCGAGATCGGCTTCTTCGGGAAGCAGAAGGTCAACAGCCACGCGGCGCCGTCGCAGGTGCTCACCGAAGCGGTGATCCCGGGTGACCACTCCCGGGACAACGCGAGCGAGCAGGACGACGGCAAGTAGGACCCGATCGAGTGAGCGCGTGCCTGGCTTTTGTGAAGCCGGGCACGCGCTCTACTTGTGTCCGCGGCCGGACCGGCAGACTGATCGTGCAGCGTCGCCGAACGAGGGATGACCAGTGACCCAGACCCCCGTCCTGATCACGACTACCGGGCCCGACAAGCCGGGCGTCTCGTCCGTGCTGTTCGCCGTGCTGACCCGCCACGACGTCGACGTGCTCGACGTCGAGCAGGTCGTCATCCGCGGGCAGCTCGTGCTCGGCGTGCTCGCCGGCGTGTACCGCGATCCGGAGGGCCTGCAGGAGTCCGTCGAGCAGGCGATGGCGTCCGTCGGCATGACGGTCGAGGTCAAGATCGGCTCGGCGATCGGGGACGACCCGTTCGCGCTCGGCCGCCGCGACTCTTCGCACGTGCTGGTGATCCTCGGCCGCCCGGTCACCGCGCGGGGCTTTTCGGAGGTCGCGCGCCGGCTGGCGTCGCTCGGCGCCAACATCGACGCGATCCGCAGCGTCGCCGACTACCCGGTGACCGGGCTGGAGCTGTACGTCTCGGTCGACCAGGACACCCCGCAAGCCGACGCGGCCCTGCGCTCGGAACTCGCCGATGCCGCGGTCGAGGCGGGCGTCGACATCGCCGTCGAACGTGCCGGGATCACGCGCCGCGCGAAGCGGCTGGTCGTCTTCGACGTCGACTCGACGCTCATCCAGGGCGAGGTCATCGAGATGCTGGGCGCGCACGCCGGCGTCGAGCCGCAGATCCGCGAGATCACCGAGGCCGCCATGCGCGGCGAGCTCAACTTCACGGAGTCGCTGGAACGCCGGGTCGCGCTGCTGGCGGGCCTGCCCGCGACGGTGATCGACGAGGTCGCCGCGACGATCGAGCTGACCCCGGGCGCCCGCACCACGATCCGCACGCTCAAGCGGATGGGATTCAAGACCGGCGTGGTGTCCGGCGGGTTCACCCAGGTCATCGGCGGCCTCGTCGAGGAGCTCGGACTCGACTTCGCGGCGGCGAACGAACTCGAGATCGTCGACGGCAAGCTCACCGGGCGCGTCGTCGGGGACGTCGTCGACCGCGCAGGCAAGGCGAAGGTGCTTCGCCGCGTCGCCGGCGAGTACGACATCCCGCTGGAACAGTGCGTCGCGGTCGGGGACGGCGCCAACGACATCGACATGCTGTCGGCGGCCGGTATGGGCGTCGCGTTCAACGCCAAGCCCGCGCTGCGCGAGGTGGCCGACACCGCGCTCTCGCACCCGTACCTCGACGCCGTGCTGTTCGTGCTCGGCCTCACCCGCGGCGAGGTCGAGGCCGCCGACGCCGCCGACGGGCTCGAGCTGATGCGGCCGTGAGCAGCGTTCTCGACCCCCTGGGTGCCCGCTACGCCTACTGGCTGGGGCTTCCGGCCGAAGACACCTCGGACACTTCCGACGAGCTCCCGGAGGAAGTCCGGGCGATGCCGGTGATCCTGCGCATCGAGCGGGCCGGGCCGCCGGGCCGCACGCCGCTGCTGGAGGCCGCGGCGGCCGCCGCGCTGGCCGTCTGCCTCGACGAGCGCGCCGAGCCCGGCGGCGAGTGGGCCGAGCCGATGCACGCGTGGCTCGACAACCGGATCCGCAAGGTGGCGCGGCGGGCCCGGGGCGCGCACTGGGCGGCCGTCCAGGACCTGCCGGGCATCACGGTCGAGATCGACGGCGCGGAGGCGCGAGCCCTGGTGCCGGGACTGGTCGCCGAGGCACCCAAGGAGGTCTCGCGGCTGCAGATCTCGGGCAGCGAGCTGCCGCCCGACGAGCCCGGGCCGCCGCCCGCCGGCGTCCCGCTGCTCCTGCTCAACCCGCACGCGCCGATGACCGTCGGCAAGGCCGCCGCGCAGGTCGGGCACGCCACGATGATCCTCGCCGCGTTGCTGGACGACGACGCCCTGGCCGGCTGGGCCGCGCGGGGTTACCGGACCGCCGTGCGCACGGCGAGTGTCGCGCGGTGGAAGGAACTGCACCCCGGTGACGACCCCGAAGGCGCGTGGCGGCGCGATCGCGTCGTCGCCGTGCGGGACGCCGGGTTCACCGAGGTCGATCCGGGCACCATCACGGTTCTCGCCCAGTGGGCGCCGGAACAAGCGGTTTCCTGACCGGGTTGGAGCGGGCATGGGACTCGAAGTACAGCGAGACGGCCAACACTCCTTCGTCGGCCGCAATGACCGGGGCGCTTCGGTGCGGCTGGGCCGGAGTGGTGCGGCAGGGGCGTTCTCGCCCGCGGAGTTGCTGCAGATCGCGGCCGCGGGCTGCAGCGCGGTCACCGCCGAAGAGCTGATCACTCGGCGGGTGGGCGAAGACGCGAAGTTCCGCGTGACCGTCGACGCCGACCGGCGGGAGGGGGCCTCGGAGCTGGACGCGGTACACGTCGCCTTTGATGTCGACGTGTCGACTTTGGCGGCGGATCAGCGGGAAGCGCTGGCCGGGGCCGTGGATCGCGCGATCGAGCGGCTCTGCACCGTGAGCCGGACGCTCAAGAAGGGGATCCCGGTGACGGAGGAGTTCCCGGCTTAGGGTCGGGAGCGACCGGGACGAGGTTCGGCCATTCCCCGGCGAGCTTCTCGCGGTCCGCCTGGTCGAGGAACGGCAGAACACCGCCGCACGACCGGCAGGCGCGGGCATGACGCGCCATGAAGTGCGGGCGCGACCCGAGAAATCCCGGACGTTTGAAGAGAAGGTGAATCCAGTTCTGGGGCTGGAGATCGGCGAGGGGGCTCAGGCCGTCTTCCGCACCGCAGATCGGGCAGCGCACCTCAGTTCTCGGTGGATTCCCAGACGACGTAGGCCTGGTCGGCGTCGGTCGTCATGGCCTCGATGAACTTCTCGTTGTCGAAGCCCGGCAACGACTGCAGGCGCTCGATCAGCGCGTCGGCCGCCGGGTCGCCGCTCGGCACCGCCGTGCCCTTGCCGTCGGTGCCCACCAGCATGAAGAACACGTCTTCGTTCCACGGGCCGTCGGGGATCACCCGGACCATCACCGACGACAGACCGGCCCACGTGACAGCTTCTTCGCTGCCGTCCGCGAGCCGCCGCCGCACGCCGGTGTCGTCGACACTGACGGTCCGGGACTGTGCGCTGGACGAATCCTGGGTCAACCGGTGCTCCCTTGCTGCGTCGGTGGGTTCACCGTACCGGGCGCGGCCGTGGACCGCGTCACGCGGGCGCGGCTGCGTCCAGCCGGCGCAAGGCGTCACGCGCCACCTTCGGGTCCATCGTCGGCCAGAACGGCGGCAGCGAGGCACGGAGGAATCCGCCGTAGCGGGCGTTCGCAAGCCGCGAATCCAGCACCGCCACCACTCCGCGGTCGGTGACCGACCGGTGCAGCCGCCCGGTGCCCTGCGCGAGCAGCAGCGCCGCGTGCGTGGCCGCCACGGTCAGGAAGCCGTTGCCACCGCGGGCTTCCACCGCACGCTGGCGAGCCGACGAGACGGGGTCGTCCGGGCGCGGGAACGGGATCCGGTCGACCACCACGAGTTGCAGCGACGGCCCGGGGACGTCCACGCCCTGCCACAGGCTCAGCGTGCCGAACAGGCACGTGCGGACGTCCTCGGAGAACTTCTGGACCAGCAGTGAGGTCGCGTCCTCACCCTGGCAGAGGATGGGGAAGTCGAGGCGCCCGCGCATCTCCTCGGCCGCCTGCTTGGCCGCCCGCATCGAGGAGAACAGCCCCAGCGTGCGCCCGCCCGCGGCCTCGACCAGCTCCGCCAGTTCGTCCATTGTGGACGCCGCCAGGCCGTCGCGCCCCGGCGGCGGCAGGTGCTTGGCCAGGTAGAGGATGCCGTTGCGCTTGTGGTCGAAGGGCGAGCCGACGTCGAGGCCGGTCCACTTCGGCCCGGTGTCGGCGTCGGACGGCGCTTCCTTGTCCGTCGCGGCCCCCGGGGCCTTCTCGACGCGGGCCGCGCTCGGCGGGAGCCCCCACTGCCGCGCCATGGTGTCGAACGTGCCGCCCAGCGTCAGCGTCGCCGAGGTGAGGACCGTCGTGTGGAGGTTGAAGACGCGCTCGCGAAGCAGCCCGGCGACACCCAGCGGAGCCACCTTCAGCGCCGGCGGCCGCGGGTTCGACGAGTACTTGTCGCCGGAGAGCCAGACGACGTCGCGCTGGTGGGCCTGGTCGTCGTCGAACGCCTCCAGCAGCCGGACCGCGGTGTCGTGCACCTCGTCGAGCAGCGAGCGCGCCAGCTTGCGCGCGGTGGCCCCTTCGACGTCCTCCTTGCGATCCGAGCCCAGCGCCGTGATGCACCGGTGCGCGGCGTCGCGGATCGCCGGGATCGCGCCCTTCAACGGCTGGGGCAGCTCGTCCAGCCGGCCCGCGGGCAGGTCGTCGACGATCAGCGCCAGCCCGTCACCGGCCTCCAGGAGACCGTCGGCGACGTCGGCGTCGATCAGCTTGCCGCAGCGGCGCGCGGCCGCCGCGCACATCGCGCTGGTGAGCTCGCCGGTGGCGACGGAGGTGACGCGGTCGACGAGGTCGTGGGCCTCGTCGATGATCACGACGTCGTGGTCCGGCAGGACCTGGTAGCCCTGCAGGGCGTCGATCGCCAGCAGCGCGTGGTTGGTCACGATGACGTCGGCGCGGCCGGCCTCGGCGCGGGCCTTCTCGGCGAAGCAGTCCGTGCCGATCGGGCAGCGTGACGCGCCGAGACATTCCTTCGCCGTCACGGACACCTGGCGCCACGCCTGGTCGGTGACGCCGGGGACGAGCTCGTCGCGGTCGCCGGTTTCGGTGTCCGACGCCCACTCCCGCAGCCGCGTGACCTCCTTGCCGAGGCGCGACACCGCGAACGGGTCGAAGAGCTGGGCGTCCTCCGGCTCGTCCGGCGCGCCGGAGTCCAGGCGGTGCAGGCACATGTAGTTGCGGCGGCCCTTGAGGATCGCGAAGGTCGGTTCGCGGCCCAGCGGCTTCTTCAGCGCCTTCGCCAGGCGCGGGAGGTCGCGGTCGACGAGCTGGCGCTGCAGCGCGATCGTCGCCGTGGAAACCACGACGGTGGCTTCCTTCTCGACGGCGTGGCGGATCGCGGGAACGAGGTAGGCCAACGACTTGCCGGTGCCGGTGCCGGCCTGCACGGCCAGGTGCTCGCCGGTGCGGATGGCGCGGCCGACGGCGTCGGCCATCTCGACCTGCCCGGGGCGTTCGGCACCGCCTACGGACTCCACCGCGTGGGTGAGGAGTTCGAGGACGCCGGGGAAGTCTGTTCGAGCGGGCACAGCGACACATTAGCCGCCACCGCCGACAGGATCGGTGCTCCGTCGCGAACGGGCCACTCGCGTCGTGTGCCGAAGGGATCCTTCGGCGCGTCGGACGTGTTGAAGGGCACCTTCCTCGCGTCAGACGCAAGGAAGGTGCCCTTCAGCTCACGTCAGTCCTCGGAACGGCGGCCCGAGACCAGCTTCCAGGTGAGCGGCAGCAGGCCGGCGGCCACGACGATCTTGATCGCGTCCCCGATCAGGAACGGCGTCACGCCCTTGGCGAACGCCGTCGTCAGGTCGAACCCGGTCGAGGCCATCAGCCACGGCACGCCGAACGCGTAGACGACGAGGTTGCCGAGCACCATGGTGCCCGCGGTGCGCACCGGCGTCCGGTCGCCGCCGCGGCCGGCGAGCGCGCCGACCAGCGCGCCGGCGAAGACGAACCCGACGATGTAGCCGGCGCTCGCGCCGGACAGGCCCGCGGTGCCGTGCTGGAACCACGGCACGCCCACGGCGCCGACCAGCAGGTACACCAGCATCGACGCGGCCCCGCGCGACATGCCGAGCGACGCGCCGACCAGCAGTGCGGCGAACGTCTGGCCGGTCATCGGCACCGGGCTGCCCGGCACCGGGATGGTCAGCTGCGCGGCGGCGCCGGTGAGCACGGCACCGCCGGCGACCAGCGCGATGTCCCGGACGAGCGAGCCGGGGACGAGGTCGGCCAGCACGGGCCGCTTGCCGGCGAAGGACAGCGAAGACACAGAACCTCCCTGGGTGATCAGACGCCCGAGGTTAACGCTCGTTACCCCGGGAAAACCCCGGAAGTTGCGTTCCTCACCGGCCACCCGTCCGGGTGGACCCGATCAGGGGTTCCCGCGTGCCTGCCGATGACGAAAGGGGGAACTACGAACTGTCACGGAACCTAGGAGGCCGGTGGATGCGAAATGCCAGGAAGAGGACATTCCGGTTGCTGGCGGTGACGACGCTGGCCGCGCCCCTCCTGGCCGCCGCGGCCCCCGCGACGTCCACCGGATGGGCGTCCGCGGGCTCGCTGGACGTGACGATCGACAACGAGCACGTCGTCACGGGTGACCTGGCGAAATGCACGGCTGATGGCCCGTTGCGCGCGCGCACCCAGGGAGGCGTGACGGGGGACGTCGCGACGTTCGGCACCGGCGAGAGCGGCTGCGGGCGGTCGGGCGACGTGGCGATCGCGCAGGCGACCGGGCACCGCTTCGAAGCCGGCGTGCTCGAGCGCTATGGCGGCCCGGCAATCACCGTCCGCAGCTACTCGGCCAAGTGCGCCACGTCGGCGACCGGCAGCGGCGGCGAAGTCTCGATCGGCGCGGTCGACGGGATCACCGTGCCCGCGCAGATCCCGCCGAACCACCGGATCGTCATCCCGGGCGGGCCGGCGGGCACCGCGCTGGCGACGGTGGTGCTCAACGAGACCGTGACGCCCCAGCCGCCGGACGGCAGCCTCGTGACGCACGCGCTGCACATCAAGCTGTTCCCGCAGGGCGGCCCGGCGAGCGGCGACATCTACCTGGGCACGGCGGCCTGCGACCCGTTCGGCAAGAAGTAGCGCCCCAAGGTGGCCTTCGGTGCGTCAGACGCACCGAAGGCCGCCTTGGGTGCGTCTGACGCAACCAAGGCCACATTGGGGCGCTTGTGGACCCGGGTCAGGCGGTGGTGAAGCGGGAGGTTGCTGCGACGAACTCGCCGGCTCGCGCCGCCAGGTCCGGCAGGCTTCCGCTGGGCGAGAGCGCGTCGCCCAGCAACGGCGTCGCCGCGGCCACCGCGATCGCGCCCGCGCGCAGGTAACCCTCGACGTCGGCCAGGTGGACGCCGCCCGTCGGGACCAGCGGGACGTCCGGCAGCGGGGCCCGGATCGCCCGCAGGTAGGCGACCCCGCCCACCGCCGCGATCGGGAACACCTTGACCGCGGCCGCGCCGAGGCGCCAGGCCTGGTCGATCTCCGTGGGCGTCAGCGCGCCGCAGATCACCGGCGTATCCAGTTCGGCGGCGCGTTCCAGGACCGCCGGGTTCACCGTCGGCGTGACCAGGTACGCCGCACCCGCGTCGACCGCGATGTCCACATCGGACGGTTCGCGGACGCTGCCCGCGCCGATCAGCGCGTCGTCGCCGAGCGCCAGGCGCAGCGAGGTGATGGCGGCGGGCGCGCCCGGTGTCGTCAGCGTCGCCTCGAGCAGGCGGATGCCCGCCGCGTGCAGCACCATCGCCGCGTCGGCGAAGCGCGACGCGTCGGCCGCCCGCAGGATCGCGACGAGCCGGTGTTCCGCCAGCGCGGCCTGCAGGTCCTTCACGCGACGTGCGCCGTTCCGGTGTACGCGACGCCGGCCTCGTCGAAGTCCCGCAACGTGCTGTCGACCGAAGCACGCGCGATCCCGGCCGTGTGGTCGAGCAGGACCCGCACGCCGAACCCGGCCCGGGCCGCGTCGAGCGCCGTCGCCCGCACGCAGTAGTCGGTGGCGATGCCGACGACGTCGACGTCGGTCACGTCGTGTTCGCGCAGCCACGTCTCCAGGGACTTGCCGTCCCGGGACGCGCCCTCGAAGCCGGAGTAGGCCGCGCTGTACTCGCCCTTGGAGAAGACCTCGCCGATCGGGACGACGTCGAGCGCGGGGTGGAACGACGCGCCCGGCGTGCCGGCCACGCAGTGTGGCGGCCAGCTCTCCTTGAAGTCCGGGGTGTCGCTGAAGTGGGCGCCCGGGTCGATGTGGTGGTCACGGGTGGCCACCACGTGCGAGTAGCCGCCGCCGTTGCTCAGCGCGGAGATCGTCTCCGCGGCCGCCGCGCCGCCCGCGACGGCCAGCGAACCCCCTTCGCAGAAGTCGTTCTGCACGTCCACCACGATCAGCGCGGTCCCCATGGCCGGTCTCCGTTTCAGAGGATCAGAGGAAGAGCGTCGGGATAGCGGGCTCGCCGTGCGAGAGCTTGAGGCCCTCCCACGGCAGGCTGACCAGGCCGCGGCGCAGCCGCTGCCTCGCGTCGTCGAGCGTAGGCAGGTCCGCCACCGGGCGGCCAGCGCGGATCAACGGGATCTGCAGGAGCCGGTCGTTCGCGTCCGGCTCGGGTGCGTCGCCCGCCGTCGTCCAGACGACCTCTTCGACCGCCGTGCCGGTGCCGCGGTGGCGCCGCAGCGCGGACTTGCGCCCGCCGCGGGACTCCTTGTGGGCGCTGCGCTTGGCGACCGGCCTGCCGTCCACCTCGACCAGCTTGTAGACCATCCCGGCGGTCGGCGCGCCGGACCCGGTGACCACCGACGTCCCGACGCCGTACGCGTCCACGGGCTCCGCGCGCAGCGCCGCGATGGCGTGCTCGTCGAGGTCGCCGGAGACGACGATCCGGGTGTCCTTCGCGCCGAGGGAGTCGAGTTGCTCGCGGGCGCGGCGGGCGAGCGGGCCGACGTCGCCCGAGTCGATCCGGATCGCGCCGAGCTCCGGCCCGGCGACGCGGACGGCGGTCTCGATGCCGGCGGTGATGTCGTAGGTGTCGACGAGCAGCGTCGTGTCCGCGCCCATCTTCTCGACCTGCGCGCGGAACGCCGCCTCTTCGCTGTCGTGCAGCAGCATGAAGGCGTGCGCGACGGTGCCGCGCGTCGGGATCCCGTAGCGGCGGCCGGCCTCGAGGTTGGACGTCGTCGCGAACCCGGCCAGGTAGGCGGCCCGCGCCGCCGCGACCGCGGCGTACTCGTGCGTGCGGCGCCCGCCCATCTCGATGATCGGGCGGCCGTGCGCGGCCCCGGACATCCGGGCCGCCGCCGACGCGATCGCGCTGTCGTGGTTGAGGATCGACAGCACCAGCGTCTCGAGCAGCACGCACTCGGCGAACGAGCCGGTGACGGTGAGCAACGGCGAGCCCGGGAAGTACAGCTCGCCCTCGGGGTAGCCGTCGATGTCCCCCGAGAACTCGTAGTCCGCGAGCCAGGACAGCGTCGCGTCGTCGACGACCGCGGTGGCTTCCAGCTGCGCCAGTTCGGCGTCGGTGAAGCGGAAGTCCGCGATCGCGTCGAGGACGCGGGCGGTACCCGCGACGACGCCGTAGCGGCGTCCGTCCGGCAGGCGCCGGGCGAACACCTCGAACACGCAGGGCCGCGCATGCGTCCCGTCGGCGAGCGCGCTGCCCAGCATGGTCAGCTCGTAGTGGTCGGTGAGCAGCGCAGTGCTGGTCGTGGCCGGCTCCGGTGAACCCATGGGGTCAGCCTATTCACCCACATGGCCGGACCTGGCGCGGCGTACCCTGTCGCCCCCGTGACACCATGGGGTGCATGTCCATGCCTGTCGCAGCCGAGCAGACGCAGGTCGAGCCGGCCGGTGCCGAGGTCGCCGAGTCGGACACACCCTGGCGGACCGTGGTGTGGAACGACCCGGTCAACCTGATGTCGTACGTGACGTACGTCTTCCAGAAGCTGTTCGGGTACGGGCGCGACCACGCCACCAAGCTGATGCTCGACGTGCACCACAAGGGTAAGGCGATCGTCTCGTCCGGCACCAAGGAGAAGGTCGAGACCGACGTGGCGAAACTCCACGCGGCGGGCCTCTGGGCCACGATGGAGCAGACCTCGTGAACGGCTGGCGGCGCAAGGGCGCGGTGATCCACGCCGGGTTCGAACAGCAGGAAGCCGCGGTGCTGCGCGGGCTCGTCAGCCAGCTCGAAGACATGCTCACCGCGCGCGCCGAGGAGGCGCCGCAGGACGAGCTCGCCGAGCTGACCGGCATCCGGACCGGGCCGACCGAGTCGCCGGACGACCCGGTGCTGTCGCGGCTGCTGCCGGACTTCCACAAGCTCGACCCGGACAACCCGACCCGCGAGGACCTCGACTCCGCGTCGGCGATGCGTTCGCTGCACGAGCCGGAGCTGCTCGACCTCAAGGTCGGCGTGGCCAAGATCGTCCTCGACACGCTGCCCCGCGACGGCGGCCACGTCCGGCTGACCGAGGAGCAGGCCGACGCCTGGCTGGGCGCGCTCAACGACGTCCGGCTGGCGCTCGGCACCGCGCTCGACGTCACCGACGACATGCCCGACGAGCTGCCCGAAGACGACCCGAGGGCGCCGCACCTCGGCGTCTACCACTGGCTGACCTGGGTGCAGGAGACGCTGATCCAGGCGCTGACCGGATGATCACCGACGTGCCGGGGGTCCTGGTCGGGCACCACGAGCGGGTCGGCGACGGCTGGGCGACCGGGACGACGGTGGTCCTGGTGCCCGAGGGCGCGGTCGGCGCGGTCGACCAGCGCGGCGGCGCGCCCGGCACGCGGGAGACGAACCTGCTGGAGCCGGAGAACCTGGTGCAGCGGGTCAACGCGATCTGCCTCTCCGGCGGGAGCGCGTACGGGCTGGCCGCGGCCGACGGCGTCATGCGGTGGCTCGCCGAGCGGAACCTGGGTTTCCCGGTCGGCACGCGGCCCCACGAGGTCGTGCCGATCGTGCCCGCGGCGGTGCTGTTCGACCTGCCGCGCAGCGAGTGGGGCAACCGGCCCGACGCGTCCTTCGGCTACGCGGCGTGCGAAGCGGCTTCGGACTCGTTCGCGCAGGGGACGGTCGGCGCGGGCGCGGGGGCGGCCGTCGGGTCGCTCAAGGGCGGCATCGGCTCGGCCAGCGAGGTCGTCGGCGAGTTCACCGTCGGGGCACTGGCGGCAGTCAACGCCGCGGGCGAAGCGGTGGACCTCTCGACCGGACGCGCGTACGCGGCCGACCACGGCGACTTCGGCGTGACCTGGCCTTCGCGGCCTGCTTCACTGCCCTCTCGTTCGACCGACCTGAACACGACGATCGGCGTGGTCGCGGTGGACGCGGCGCTGTCGAAGGCCGAGACCCGGCGGATCGCGGTCGCGGCCCAGGACGGGCTGGCCCGCGCGGTGCGCCCGGCCCACACGATGTTCGACGGCGACACGGTGTTCGCGCTGGCCACGGGCGCGCGTGAGCTGCCGGACGCGAGCGGCCCGTTCGGCGCGGCAGCGCGCCCGGCAGCGCTGGACGCGCTGTGCTCGGCGGCGGCGAGGGTGTTCGCGCGGGCGATGGTCCACGGCCTGCTGGCGGCGACGACCGCGGGCGGAGTGCCGGCTTACCGGGACGTGTGGCCGGAAGCGTTCGGTCAGCCACCCGGGTAGGGGTCCTCGGGCAGGGCGTCGTCCTTGATCTCCAGGTTGGCGGCGCGCACCGCGCTCACGTACTCCTCGTCGATCTCCAGGTCGATCCCGGCGATGGAGAGGATCGGGCCCAGCGACGGGTGGATCTCCAGCGGTCCCAGTTCGGTGGTGCGCGGCAGGCGCTCCCAGATCTGCTTGGGGCGGTGCAAGGTCCAGCGGCTGCAGGCCAGCAGCGTCACGTGCCGGTCGGTCACCATGACCAGGAACCCGACGCGCATGCGGGAGCGGTTGACGTAGAGCGACATGCCCGGGATGACGTACTGGATCCGCTCGTCCGTGCCGAGGTACCTCCGGCACCGATCGCGCACTCTCGACGACAGCGGCATGGGCCTCAGTGTCCCAGGATTGCCTGGTGAGCGGTATGTCTCACGATCTGGACAGCTTGTGTCCACCACCTAAGATGTGGGTGTGCTCCGGATCCGCCGTGAACTCGTCGACGAGATCGTCGCCCATGCCCGCCGTGACCATCCCGACGAGGCCTGTGGGGTGATCGCCGGGCCCGAAGGGTCGGACTCGCCCGAGCGGTTCATCCCCATGCTCAACGCCGCGCGCTCGCCGACGTTCTACGAGTTCGACTCCGGTGACCTGCTGAAGCTCTACCGCGAGATGGCCGCCAACGACGAGGTGCCCGTGGTGATCTACCACTCGCACACCGCGACCGAGGCCTACCCGTCGCGGACCGACGCGAACATCGCGGCCGAGCCGGACGCGCACTACGTGCTCGTCTCCACCCGCGACCCCGAAGTGCACGAGTTCCGGTCGTACCGGATCGTGGACGCCGAGATCACCGAGGAGCCGGTCGAGATCGTCGGCTGAGTCCCCTCGGAATAAACCGCCGCGCCACCGGCGTCTGCGTGTAAGAACCCACCGGAGGTAAGAACCATGGCCGTGACCGTCTCCATCCCGACGATCCTGCGCACCCACACCGGCGGCGAGAAGTCCGTCGAGGCGAAGGGCGCGACCGTCCTCGAGGTCATCGACGACGTCGAGTCCCGCCACGCCGGCATCAAGGGCCGCCTGGTGAAGGAGGAGAAACTGCACCGCTTCATCAACGTCTACGTCAACGACGAGGACGTGCGCTTCGCCGGCGGGCTCGAGGCCGAGGTCAAGGACGGCGACACTCTGACCATCCTCCCCGCCGTGGCCGGTGGCTGATCGATGGCTCGCTTCGAGTCCCTGCTCGACGCGCTCGGCGGCACCCCCCTGGTCGGGCTGCCCCGGCTTTCGCCCACGCACGACGTGCGCCTGTGGGCGAAGCTGGAGGACCGCAACCCGACCGGCTCGATCAAGGACCGCCCCGCGCTGGCCATGATCGAAGCCGCCGAGCGCGAGGGCAAGCTGCGGCGCGGTTCCACGATCCTGGAGCCGACGTCCGGCAACACCGGCATCTCGCTGGCCATGGCCGCCAAGCTCAAGGGCTACGGGCTGGTCTGCGTGATGCCGGAGAACACCTCGACCGAGCGCAAGCAGCTGCTGCAGGCCTACGGCGCGCGGATCGTGTTCTCGCCGGCCGCGGGCGGCTCGAACGAGGCCGTCCGGCGGGCGAAGGAGCTGGCCGAGGCGAACCCGGACTGGGTGATGCTCTACCAGTACGGCAACCCGGCCAACGCCGAAGCGCACTACCGCGGCACCGGACCGGAGCTGCTCAAGGACCTGCCGACGCTGACGCACTTCGTCGGCGGCCTCGGCACGACCGGGACGCTGGTGGGCGTCGGCCGGTACCTGCACGAGGCGAAGCCGGACGTCCAGGTCATCGCGGCCGAGCCCCGCTACGGCGAGCTGGTGTACGGCCTGCGCAACCTCGACGAGGGGTTCGTCCCGGAGCTGTACGACCCGAGTGTCCTCAATGGCCGCTATTCCGTCGGCGCGTACGACGCGCTGCGCCGCACGCGTGAGCTGCTGGAGAACGAAGGCATCTTCGCGGGCATCTCGACGGGCGCGGTGCTGCACGCGGCGCTGGCCGTCGCGGAAAAGGCCGCTGCTCGCGGCGAGACCGCGGACGTCGCTTTCGTCGTCGCGGACGCCGGCTGGAAGTACCTCTCGACCGGCGCCTACGCGGGATCGCTCGACGAGGCCGCGGCACGGCTCGACGGGCAGCTCTGGGCCTGAGTCACTCGGCCTTCCACAGCTTGGGGAGGGCGAGGTCGATCCCGTCTGCCTCGGCGAGCCGCTCGAAGGTGGCCATGGTCGTGCCCAGATCGTCGAACACCTTCGGCAGCAGCTTGAGCGGCTTCGAGAGCGGGCGCCAGAAGGCGTCCCAGTGGATCGGCCGTACGACCCGCGGCCCGAGCGCGCCGACCGTCTCCCGCCAGTACTGCTCCCGCCACTCCTCGGTCTGCTTTCCCGCCGCGCCGACGCCCAGGTAGACGACGTCCGCCGAGTAGCCCTCGAGGGCTCCGGGCACGAAGTTCGCCGACGCGTGGACCAGGACGTTGCGCGCCGCGTGCGCGATGTGGAACGAGTAGCAGCGCCCGGTCTTGAAGGCCTTCGCCTTGGCCGGCAGCCGGACGGGCTCGGTGATCTCGCCCGGCACCCGGTCGCCGGCACTGTGCTCGGTATCGACCGGCGTCACCGTGAAGGCGCCGAACTCCACGGATTTGCCCGGGATGAGCTCCTCGAACGGCTCGGCGGCCAGGCCGTAGCCCTCCTGGACCTTCCGGGTCGACGGCGAGCCGGCCAGCGTGGCGCCGGTCAGCTGGGCGACGACCGGCGCGTCGAGGGCGTGGTCGACGTGGGAGTGCGCCACCAGGACGGCGTCGAGCTTCGTGACGCCGAGGCGGCGCAGGGCCTCGCCGATCCGGCCGCGGTCCGGCGCCACGCGCGTCGCCACCTTCAGCAGCGACGGCCGTGAGAAGAAACCGTCGACCAGCACGCTCGAGGTGCCGTCGGTGACCAGGACGTTCGAAACCCCGGCGAAAGCCGTGCGCAATTCGGGCATGCTGACATCATGAAGGTCATCGGGCTGCTGGGTGGGATGAGCTGGGAATCGTCGATCGAGTACTACCGGCTCGTCAACGAACGGGTGAGGACCGTGCGTGGGGGGTTCCACTCCGCGCACACCGTGCTCTACTCCGTCGACTTCGCCGCCATCGAGCGCATGCAGGCCGAAGACCGCTGGGACGACGCCGGTGCCGAGCTGAACCGGGCCGCTCGCGCGCTCGAAGCGGCGGGCGCCGGCTTCGTCGTGCTCTGCACCAACACCATGCACAAGGTCGCCGACCGGCTGTCGGACGGCCTCGGCATCCCGCTGCTGCACCTCGGCGACGCCACCGCCGCGGCCATCAAGGCCGCCGGGATCCGCCGGGCCGGCCTGCTCGGGACCGGGTTCACCATGGGGCAGCCGTTCTACCGCGACCGGCTGGCCGCGCACGGGCTGGACGTGCTCGTGCCGAGCGCCGAAGACCGCGACCTCGTCCACCGCGTCATCTACGACGAGCTGGTGCTCGGCGTCGTGAAGCCCGAGTCCCGCGAGGCCTACCGCGGCGTGATCAATCGGCTGGTCGAGGCGGGCGCCGAGGGCGTGATCTACGGGTGCACCGAAATCGAGCTGCTCGTCGGCCCGGAGGACTCGCCGGTGCCGACGTTCCCCACGACCCGCCTGCACGCCGACGCGGCTGTCGACTTCGCGCTGGGCAAGATCCCGCTGCCCGCGCCGCCCGCCTGAGTCACACGGCGACCACCGGCCCGCCGCTCACGTGCGCCTCGTGCTGGGTCACGACCTGCCGCCACAGCCGCTCGCGCTCCCCGGCCGTGAACAGGTCCGGCGTGATGCCGAAGACGTCCGACGCGGCCGTCCACCAGTCCGCCGGGGAGTCGACGAGCTCCTTCACGCCGTGCCGGTTCAGGGTCAGCGCCCGCAGGGTGTCGACGCCCACCGCGTCCCGTCGTTGCAGCACGCAGACCCGGACGAACCCCGACTCCGGCGCCGTCGACAGCCACGCGTGCTTCTCCGCGAAGCCGGTCATCTCCGCCGCGCCCGGCGCGAAGTCGAAGCCGGTGAAGCTGCCCGACGGGTCGTGGTCGAACCGCCAGCCGCCCGGCGCCACCTCCGACGGCCGCAGCCGGTAGGTGTGCGGGCCCTGGGTGTACGACCCTTCCCGTAGGGGTAGCGGCTCGTGGATGCCGTCGCCGAGCCCGGCGTCCACCAGCCACGTCGTCTCCGGCTCGTCCGGCACGCCGGTGACGGTCAGCGCCAGGTGGTTGCGGTCGACGTTCGGTGCGTCGCCCGCGCTGCCCTGCACCCCGCCGAGGTGGCGCGTGACCTGGTAACCGAGCTCGCGCAGCAGGGCCGAGAAGGCGCCGTTCAGGTGGTAGCAGTACCCGCCGCGACCACGCAGGATCCGCGCCAGCGACGCCGACGGCTCCAGCGATGTGGGCCGCCCGAGCTGGACCTCCAGCGCCTCGTACGGCACGCGCTCGACGTGCGCCGCGTGCAGCCGCCACAGCGCGGCCACGCTCGGCGGCTCCGCCTCCAGGCCGAGCCGCTCCAGGTATCCGTCGACGTCGAAGTTCCCCATGCCGCAGACGCTATCGGTAGGCACCGACAAAATGAGGCTTGTTCTGGTCAGACCGGCGCGACGGACCGCAGGCCGCCGACCAGTGGTGACCCTTGCGCCGGGCGACGGCTGAACAAGCCTCACTGCCGGGATCAGGGATTTCACCCGAGGTGCCCCAGCCCGGACCGACGTAGCGTCGATCACGTGAGCACCTTGAACCCCGCCCCGGAAACCGACGCCGCCAAGCGCGTGCTGCCGCCGCGACCGAAGGCGGCCGCGCTCGTCGCGCTCTCGTTCACCCTGCTGCTCTACCTGGTCGAGCTGGCGGACGTGATCCTGCCCGGCGACCTGGACCAGGGCGGCATCCATTCGCGGGTGCTGTCCGGTCTCGACGGCGTGCTGTTCGCGCCGCTGCTGCACGCCGGCTGGTCGCACCTGTTCGCGAACACCGTGCCGGTGCTCGTGTTCTCCTTCCTCGCCATGGCCGCCGGGATCGGCCGGTTCGCCCTGGTCACGGCCATCATCTGGGTGGTGTCCGGGCTCGGGGTGTGGCTGATCGGGCCGGCGAACGCGGTCACCGTCGGCGCGTCCGGGCTGGCCTTCGGCTGGCTCGCCTACCTGCTGGTGCGCGGCATCTTCAACCGCGCGGCCGGGCAGATCCTGGTCGCCGTCGTCCTGCTCGGCGTCTGGAGCGGGATGCTGCTCGGGCTGCTGCCGGGCAACACCGGTGTTTCGTGGCAGGGACACGTCTTCGGCGCGCTGGCCGGCGTCCTCGCGGCGTGGCTGACCGGCCGCACGGGCAAGTCGCGCAAAACCGAGCCGGCGGTGCCGGGTAACCTCGAAGGGTGACCTCTTCGCCCGCTGATGCCCCGATCGGCGTGTTCGATTCCGGTGTCGGCGGGCTGACGGTCGCGAGGGCGCTCCTCGAGCAGCTGCCCGCCGAGCAGCTCCGCTACGTCGGCGACACGGCGCACAACCCGTACGGCCCGCTCCCGATCGCCACCGCCCGCAGCTACGCGCTCGCGGCCCTCGACGAGATCGTCGAAAGCGGCGTGAAGGCCCTGGTCATCGCCTGCAACACGGCGTCCGCGGCCTGTCTGCGCGACGCCCGCGAGCGCTACGACGTCCCGGTCATCGAGGTCGTCCTGCCCGCCGCGCGCCGCGCCGTCGTGGCCACGCACACCGGCCGCGTCGGCGTGATCGGCACCGAGGGCACCGTGCGGTCGCGCGCCTACGAGGACGCGTTCGCCGCCGCGCCGGGCATCACGCTCACCAGCGTCGCCTGCCCGCGGTTCGTCGACTTCGTCGAGCGCGGCATCACCTCCGGCCGCCAGGTCCTCGGGCTCGCGCAGGGCTACCTCCAGCCGCTGCTCGACGCCGAGGTCGACACGCTCGTGCTCGGCTGCACGCACTACCCGCTCCTGCAGGGCGTGCTGCAGATCGTGATGGGCCAGGAGGTCACCCTGGTGTCGAGCGCGGACGAGACTGCCAAGGACGTCGTCCGGGTGCTCACCGAGCGGGACCTGCTGACGACCCGGGAGACGCCGCCGCGGCACGAGTTCCTCGCCACCGGTTCGGCCGAGCCGTTCACCCGGCTCGCCCAGCGGTTCATGGGGTTCGCCCCGGGTGTCCTCGCTCCCACCACCGCGTGATCAGGCTTCCCGGCGCTTAGGGTGGCGAAGTGCGACTGACCATCCTCGGGTGCTCCGGCAGCATCCCCGGGCCCAACACCGCCGCGTCCGGCTACCTGGTCGAGGCGGAAGGCTTCCTGCTCGGCCTCGAACTCGGCAACGGAACGCTGGCGCAGCTGCAGGCCGTGGCGGACCCGTTCGACCTGGACGCCCTGGTGCTCACGCACCTGCACCCCGACCACTGCGCCGACGTCAGCGCGCTCACCGTCCTGCGGCGCTACCACCCGGCGCCGCCGTACCCGGCGCGCCCGCGCCTGCTGCCGCTGTACGCGCCGCACGACGCGCCTCTGCGGCTCGCGAACGCGTACGCGCCCAACGAAGCCGAACGGACCATCACGGACCTCACCGACGTCTACGCCTTCCACCCGCTGCGGCCGGAGCCGTTCCGGATCGGGCCGTTCGAGGTCGTCGCGGTCGAGGTCGACCACCCGACTCCGGCGTACGGCGTGCGCATCTCCTACGGCGGCCGGATCCTCGCGTTCACCGGCGACACCGGACCGTGCACGGCGCTGAACGAGCTCGCCGACGGCGTCGACCTGCTGCTGGCCGAGGCCTCGTGGACGGATTCGGCCGAGCGGCCGGCCGGCGTGCACCTGTCGGGGAAGCAGGCCGGCGAGCTGGCGCGCGAGGCCGGCGTCGGGCGGCTGCTGCTGACGCACATCGCGCCGTGGACGGACGCGGGCGCGGTCCTGGCCGAGGCGTCGGCGGAGTTCCCGGGGGCCGAGGTCGTCAAGCAGGGTGCCGTCTACGACGTCTGAGCGGCCGGTCCTAGAGTGCTCCCGTGGCTCGAAAAGATGGCAGGAACGACGACCAGCTCCGTGACATCAAGATCACCCGGGGGTTCCAGCGGTGGCCGGCGGGGTCGGTGCTGATCGAATTCGGCGACACCCGGGTGTTGTGCGCCGCGAGCGTCACCGAGGGAGTGCCGCGCTGGCGGGCCGGGTCCGGGCTCGGGTGGGTCACCGCCGAGTACGCGATGCTGCCGTCCGCGACCAACACCCGCGGTGACCGCGAGTCGGTGAAGGGCCGGATCGGCGGGCGCACGCACGAGATCTCGCGGCTGATCGGCCGTTCGCTGCGCGCCTGCATCGACCTGGCGGCGCTGGGCGAGAACACGATCGTCATCGACTGCGACGTCATCCAGGCCGACGGCGGCACCCGCACGGCCGCGGTGACCGGTGGTTACGTGGCCCTGGCCGACGCGATCACGTGGCTGGGCGCGGCGAACCGGCTCAACGACCCGCAGCCGCTCTCGTCGTCGGTGGCCGCGGTGAGCGTCGGCGTGGTCGACGGCCGCGTGCGGCTCGACCTGCCGTACGAGGAGGACTCGCGCGCCGAGGTCGACATGAACGTGGTGGCGACGGACGCGGGCACGCTGATCGAGGTCCAGGGCACCGGCGAGGGCGCGACCTTCGCCCGGTCCACATTGGACAAGATGCTGGACCTGGCCCAGGCCGGCTGCGAAGAGCTGACCCGGCTGCAGAACGAGGCGCTCGCGCTGCCGTACCCGGGCGAGCTGCCGGAACCGCGTCCGGACAAGAAGAAGGGCTCGAAGTGACGAAGCTGCTTCTGGCCACGCGCAACGCCAAGAAGCTCGGGGAGCTGCGGCGAATCCTTGCCGCCGAAGGGATTTCCGGTATCGAGGTGCTCGGGCTCGCGGACGTCCCCGCGTTCCCGGAGGCCCCGGAGACCGCGCCCGATTTCGAGGGCAACGCGGTGGCGAAGGCCCGTGACGCCGTGGCGGCGTGCGGGCTGCCGGCCATCGCCGACGACTCGGGCATCGCGATCGACGCGTTGAACGGCATGCCGGGCGTGCTGTCGGCGCGCTGGTCGGGCAAGCACGGCGACGACGAGGCGAACCTGAACCTGGTGCTGGGCCAGCTCGGCGACGTCCCGGACGAGCGCCGCGGCGCGCAGTTCGTCTGCGCGGCGGCGTTGGTGCTGGTGTCCGGCGAGGAGACGGTGGTCCGCGGCGAGTGGCGCGGCACGATGGTCCGCGAGCGGCGCGGGACGAACGGCTTCGGGTACGACCCGATCTTCCGGCCGGACGGGGAGACTCGGACGTCGGCGGAGATGGAGCCGGCGGAGAAGGACGCGGTTTCCCACCGGGGGCGGGCTTTGCGGGCGCTGCTGCCGGCGTTGCGGGAGCTGGCCGAGGGCTAGCCGGGCACCGGCGGCAGCGGCCTCGAGCTGCCGGCCGGTGGTGCCGGGCGGGTGATCAGGAAGCCAGGCCCAGATCGCGGATCAGCTTCGCCACGTGCCCGGCCGCGCGGACGTTGTAGAAGGCGTGGGCGATCTTGCCGTCGGGGTCGACGACGAACGTCGAGCGGATCACGCCCTGGTACGTCTTGCCGTAGTTCTTCTTCTCGCCGTACGCGGCCCACGCCTCGATGACCGTCTTCTCCGGGTCGCCCAGCATCGGGAACGTCAGCTTCTCGTTCTCGACGAACTTCGCGAGCTTCGCCTGCTTGTCCGGCGAAATGCCGATCACCTGGTAGCCGGCGTCGTTCAGCTCGGCGAGGTTGTCGCGGAAGTCGCACGCCTGCTTGGTGCAGCCCGGGGTGCTCGCCGCCGGGTAGAAGTACACGACGACGGACTTGCCGCGGAAGTCGCGCAGCGAGACGTCCTTGCCCTCGCTGTCGGGCAGGGTGAAGTCCGGGGCTTCGTCGCCGGGGGAAAGTCGCTCGGTCATGGACCCGAGCCTACTGTGCTGTTTGTTGCCAATCCGACAGCAGTCACGGCGGAGACCGGCGCCTTGCGCTCGCCGGCCGCGAAACGTATCCGCCTGCTTTCAGCCGGATTGGCAAGGTCAGGCAGGACCGCAGTAGGTGACCGCGGCGGCTTCCGTCGCGCTCGGCCGGATCTGCAGCCGCAGCTGCGTCGCTTCCTGCGGTACCGCGAAAGCCAGGGTGACGTGCACCGAGCGGCCGGGTGCGACGTCCTTGCCCGCGTCGGCGATGCCGGTGAACCCCTGGGTCGTGTCCACGACCTGCTTGACCGGGGTGCCCGCCGAGGTGGCGGTGACGGTGAGGCCCGAGAGCTTGTACGTCGTGTCGCCGTCGTTCGTCAGCTGCACGTCGAAGGCCGCGCCGCGCGGGCTGCGCGGGTACGCCGAAGCGCTGGGCTTGAACGACTCCGGCGAGCCGACCGAGATGGTGACGCCGCTGGGGAACCGGTGGTCGGCGCCGAACTTGAGGTCGTTGCCCGCCTGCGCCGCGCTGGCGCCCGCCTGCCCGCCGCCTGCCCCGAGCGCCGCGGTGCCCTCCTGCGCCGAAGGGACCCCGCACGCCACCGCCAGGGAAAGCAGTCCTGTGGTGAACATGATCTTGCACGTGCGCGCGAGCGCCATCGCGGGTACTCCAGTCGGCGGGTCGGGGATGCCGTTCGGCAACGGGGCGTGCCGGGCGAACCCGCTCCACTCTGGCCGTGATCGCGCGTGGTTACGAGCGGACACGGGGGGTTGTCGCGCACCTGGTGCCGCGCCGTGGCCAATCCGTGACCGGAAAGGCACGGGTCGTGACAATCATCGGCGATATGCCACTTAAACCGCGAGGGCGAACAGCAGGATGAAGATCGCCACGCCGGCCACCCACGACGCCATCAGCCAGCCGAAATCGCGGACGGGGTCGACCGCGCGGCTCTCCTCGCCGGGCACGTAGACGCCGCGCTCCTCGAACCAGTCGGCCCAGCGGGTGAACCAGCTCAACGGGTTGCGCGACGACATGCTTCACCTCCGGGCACCGGCTTCCCCGTCACAGTACGGGTATGGCCGCGGCTACCGGAAGGCGCGTGACCGCTCACCGCCCGTGACCTGACGTGCCACGGGCGGGTGAGCGCCGACGTCACTCGTGTAGATCTTCAGAGGACTCCGTTGCGCTGCAGAATCGAGACCGCGCGAACGGTCGCGTAGCCGCTCCACTCGAGCTCCGCCGCGGGCGAATAGCTCGCGAAGTCGACCCGCCAGCCGCCGTCGTCGTGCTGCTCGCCGGCGAGCCGCTGCAGCTCCGCGTCGATCACGGCGTCCTTGAACAACGCGCGGGCCGGGCGGTCCGGCAGCGGCGCGAAGTCCAGTGCGCGCAGGGTTTCCCCTTCCGAACCGCCCGCCACCGGGGCCAGGCCGTCGGGTGGGACGAACGGTGCCAGCCGCTCCAGCAGCGTCGCCGCCTCGGCGTGGAAGTCGTGGGCCGCGTCCACGAAGCCCACCGCGAACGACAGCACGATCGCGTGCGGCGTCTCGGTCAGGGCGCGGATCTCGCGGAAGCAGTACTCCGTCGCCGCGGCGAGCCACGGGTGTTCGCGCACGGCCCGGTCGCGGCGGGCGACGCGCAGGGCGACACCGGCGGCGAACGCCGTGCTCTGCAGCGTGGCCACCGCCGGGTCGGCCTGGACCCAGAACGGTGCGCAGCCCGCCGGATCCGCCACGGGCAGGGCGAAGGGCAGGCCGCCGTCCGGTGTGGACACCGAAGCCAGCCAGTCGCAGAGGAGGGCCGCGTGCGGAGTGGGTCCGGCCTCTTCGAAGACCTCGAAGGCGTGGAGGGCGCCGCCGGGCTGGCTCTCCGGCGCCCGCAGGTCGGGCTCGAGGCCCCAGCCGTAGCCCCCGTCGGGGTTGCGGTAGCCGTCGACGGCCGCCAGCACGGCGTCGGCGTTCGTTTCGCCGCTGAGCAGCTCGAAGCGGCGTCGGTCGAGGAGCCGGGCGTGCGTCGCCATGAACGACGCCGCCGCGGAAAGGTTCACAGCCATGCGGTCAGCGTCGCACCGGGCCGGCCGCGGGTCTTGAACGGATCGGACCTTACGGAAGCCGCGCGGCCGGGGCGGCGGCCGCGCGCAGCCGCGCCGCGTCCTGGCCGGGCGGGGCGCCGAACAGGCGGCGGTACTCGCGGTTGAACTGCGACGGGCTGTCGTAGCCGACGAGGTGCCCGACGCCCGCGATGTCGCCCGCGTCGGCCAGCAGCAGCGAGCGGGCTTCCTGCAGGCGGATGCGCTTCTGGAACTGCAGCGGGCTCATCGCCGTGACCGCGCGGAAGTGCCGGTGGAACGCCGACGGGCTCAGCCCGCTCAGCTTCGCGAGCTCGTCGACCCGCATCGGTTCGGCGAAGTTCTCGCGGATCCACCGGATCGCACCGTTGATCGAGTGGGATCCGCTGTCGGCCAGGCCGATCTGCCGGACCAGGCCGCCGTGCGGGCCGGTGAGCAGCCGCCAGAGGATCTCCCGCTCGATCAGCGGCGCGAGCACGCGCGCGTCGGCGGGGTGGTCGAGCAGCCGCACCAGCCGGACGACGGCGTCGAGCAGTTCGGGACTCGCGTCACCGGTCGCGATCGGCGACGTCGGCGGGGTGCGCGAGAACCGGCCGGGCGGGGCTTCGAGCAGCAGCGGGGCGATGGCCGCGGGCCGCAGCGCGAGACCCAGCCCCAGGGCCGGCGTCTCCGGCGTCGCGCCGACGAAGTGGCCGGTCACCGGCAGATCGGTGCTGACCAGCAGGTACTGCCCGGCGCGGTACTCGTGCACCTGCTCGCCGAGCAGCAGGCGCTTGCCGCCCTGGGCCATGACGACCAGGAGCGGCTCGGCCAGCGAGTGGTGCGGCTCGCTGGTGTCCACTTCGGACAGCAGCAGGCCCGGGATCGGTGTGCGCAGGTCGGCGCGCGCGTGGGTGGCGACGAGGTCGCGGAGCTCGGTCAGCACTCCTCCAGGAAAGCACACCGGTTTGCCGGAAACAATCGAAGTCGAGAGGATCGTGCAAGAGGTCGCTTCGATCGATCTACCGTTGACCTGGTGCTTCACGGTTTCCTGGTGGTGGTCAATCCGACACCTGAGGAGAGTTCCATGCCACTCGATCACTACGTCACCCTCGGCCGCTCCGGGCTGCGCGTCAGCCCGTTCGCCCTCGGCGCGATGACGTTCGGCGACGACCCCGGCGGCGCGGGGTGCAGCGTCGACGAGTCCGAGAAGATCCTGCAGACCTATCTCGACGCCGGCGGGAACTTCGTCGACACGGCCAACTTCTACACGAACGGCCACTCGGAGAAGATCCTCGGCGACTTCTTCGCGGCGCGGCCGGGCCTGCGCTCGCACGTGGTGCTCGCGTCGAAGTTCTTCGGCAACATGCACCCGGGCGATCCCAACGGCGGCGGCGCGGGCCGCGCGTCGATCATCGCCCAGCTCGACGAGTCCCTGCGGCGGCTGCGGACCGACCACCTCGACCTGTACTGGCTGCACAACTGGGACCGCCACACGCCGATCGAAGAGACCCTCCGCACCCTCGACGACCTCGTGCGCGCGGGCAAGATCCGGTACGTCGGTTTCTCGAACACCCCGGCGTGGGTCACCGCGCAGGCCCAGACGACGGCGCTGCTGCGGGGCTGGACGCCGCTGGTCGCGCTGCAGGTCGAGTACTCGCTGCTGGCGCGGACGGTGGAGGGGGAGCTGGCGCCGTTCGCGCTCGACCAGGGCATCGCGCTGACGCCGTGGAGCCCGCTGAAGAACGGCTTCCTGTCGGGCAAGTACCGGCGTGGCACCGCCACGCCGGACTCCGCGCGCGCGGCGTTCGTGGGCGGTCCGTCCGAAGAGGAGTACGCCGTGATCGACGTCGTCGCTTCGATCGCTTCGGCTTTGGAGACGACTTCGGCGGCTGTTTCCCTGGCGTGGCTGCGGGCGCGGCCCGGGACGGTGGTCCCGATCGTCGGCGCCCGGCGGCTGGAGCACCTGACCGGCAACCTCGCGGGACTGGACGTGACGCTCTCGGCCTCGGACCTGGCGCGCCTGGACGAGGTTTCGGCGCCGACGCTGGACTACCCGGCCCCGATGCACGGCGTCCAGCGCGCGATGCTGCAGTTCGCGGGTGCGACGGTCGACGGCGAACCGTCCACTGTGTACCCACCGCTGCTGCAGAGCGACGCGCGCTACTGACCTTTGTGCACAGCCGAACGGTTGCCGGACCCTAACCGCGGAACGTGCGCCGATAGGTGTCCGGGGGCACGCCGACCGTCCGGTTGAAGTGCCTGCGCAACGTCGTCGCCGTGCCCATGCCGACCGCCGACGCGATCGTGTCCACTGCCGCGTCCGTCTTCTCCAGCAGTTCCTGCGCGCGGCGGATGCGCTGGACCAGCAGCCACTGCAACGGTGTCGTGCCCGTCGCCGCGTGGAAGTGGCGGGTCAGGTGGCGGGTGCTGACCTTGGCCTGGCGGGCCAGGTCCGCCACCGTCAGCGGCTGGTCGAGGCGGGCCGTGATCCACGGGAGCAGCGCCGCGAGGGGGTGGTCGTCGCGGGCGGGGACCGCGGCCGACACGTACTGGGCCTGGCCGCCCGCCCGGTGCGGCGGCACCACCAGCCGGCGGGCGACCGCGTTGGCCGCCGCCGGGCCGTGATCGGCGCGGACCAGGTGCAGGCACAGGTCCATCGCCGCGGCCTTGCCCGCCGACGTCAGCACGCTGCCGTTGTCCACGTACAGCACGTCCGGGTCCACCGTCACCCGCGGGAACCGGGCGGCGAGGACGTCGGTGTGCGCCCAGTGCGTCGTCGCGCGGAGACCGTCCAGCAGGCCCGCCGCGGCCAGCACGAACGCGCCCGTGCAGAGGGACGCCACCCGCGCGCCGGCCGCGTGCGCCGCCCGCACCGCCTCGACCAGGCCGGCCGGCGGGTCCGCGTCGACGTCGGCCCAGCCGGGCACGATCACCGTGCCGGCCCGCGCCAGCCGGTCGAGCCCGTCGTCGGGTTCCAGGATGAAGCGGCCGACCCGCACCGGACTCGAGCCACAGACGGCGAAGTCGTACCGCGGGTCCTCGCCGAACACCTCGGACGCGATCGTCAGCTCGAACGACAGCATCCCGTCGGTGGCGGCCAGCGCGACTGAGTGCATGTCCGAAAGTGTACGCATCAAGTCGTTCCGGACACTGTCGCCGGCGCGGAACCGTCGCGAGGATGGCGTCATGACTTCGGTACTGGTGTACGGCGCCTACGGGCACACAGGGCGTTTCGTCGTGGCCGAGCTGCGCAGACGCGGCTTCGAGCCCGTCCTCTCCGGCCGTGACGCGGCCCGGTTGCCGGGCGGACGGCCGGCTTCGGTCGACGACCCGGCGTCGCTCGATCGCGCGATCGACGGTGTCGCGGCCGTGATCAACTGCGCGGGCCCGTTCGCGGAGACGGCCATCCCGGTCATCGAGGCGGCGGCGCGCGCCGGCGTCCCGTACGTGGACGTCGCGGCCGAGATCGAGGCCAACCTCGACACCTTCGCGCTGGACGTGGACACGGTGGTGGTGCCCGCGATGGCGTTCTTCGGCGGGCTGGGCGACCTGCTGGCCACTGCGGCGATGGGCGACTGGACGGCGGCCGAGGAGGTCCACGTCGCGTACGGGCTGAGCGGGTGGCACCCCACGCCCGGCACCCTCGCGGCCGGCCGGGTGTCCCGGGAACGCCGGGGCGGCAAGCGCATCCGGTTCGCGGACGGCCGGCTGGAGCACCGCGACGACGCGCTGCCGACGCTGGAGTGGACGTTCCCCGAGCCGCTCGGCACCCGGCCGGTGCTCGGCGAGTTCTCGATGGCCGACATCGTGACGATCCCGCGCCACCTGGCGGTTCCGTCCGTGACGTCGTACATGACGGTCGACGCGGCGAAGGGCCTGGCTGCGGCCGGGGAGCGTGATTCGGCCGAGAGTTTCGTGGTCGACGTCGTCGTCCGCTCCGGCGGCGAGGAGCGCCGGGCCGTCGCCCGCGGCGAGGACATCTACGCGGTCAGCGCGCCGCTCGCCGTCGAAGCGGTGGACCGGATCCTGAGTGGACGGACGAAGGCGAAGGGTGCCGCGTCGGCGGGGGAGATCTTCGACGCGCCGGACTTCCTGCGCGCGCTGGCGCCGCACCTCTCGGTCGAACTCAGCTGAGCGCGCCGCCGCGGTAGCCGCCAGGGGTCGTCGCGTACTCGCGCCGAAAGGCTTTGGCGAAGGCGAACGCCGACCCGTACCCGACCGCCGTGGCCACCTGCGCCAGCGGTTTGTCGGTGTCGCGGAGGAGCCGCGCGGCCGTCGTCATCCGCCAGCGGGTGAGGTAGGTCAGCGGCGGCTCGCCGACCAGGGTGGTGAACCGCCGGGCGAACGCGGCCCGCGACAGTCCCGCCGCGGCGCCGAGCTGCGCGACGGTCCACGCCCGGGCCGGATCGCCGTGGATCGCGTCCAGCGCCCGGGCCGTCACGGGGTCCGCGAGGGCGCCCGACCACCCCGGTGCCCCGGCCGTCTCGCTCAGCCACGCACGGAGCATGTAGACGAGCAGGGCGTCGACCAGCGAGGGCGCCACCACGGCGGCCCCGGGCGGGTGCGCGGCGAGTTCGTCGCCGAGGAGCCGGACCAGCGTGCGCAGCCCCGGGTGGTGTCCGGGTTCGGCGGGCAGGTGCATGACCTCGGGCAGGTCCCGCAGCAGCGGGTGCGGCCGGTGCCGCCGCAACCGGTACGCGCCGCAGAGGATCGTCGCGCGGGCACCGGGCCCTGGAAGCGAAACGCGGCCGAAGGGCGTGACCGGCGAAGGCCGGGTGGGCCGGAAGTCGACGAGGGCCGCACCGGGCGCGGAGGTCATGGCGTGCGGAACACCGCGGCCGAGCAGGACGACGTCACCCGCACCAAGCTCGACCGGCTCGAACTCCGGGCCCCCGGGCAGCGGGGTGAGCCACGACGTACCCGCCAGCACGACGTGGAAGGCGGCACCGGTGATGTGGTCGAAGCGCAGGCCCCACGGCGCGTGCGCCTCGGTGTGCGCAGCAACAGGCGTACCGGCGCGCAACGCCCCGAGCACATCCGCGAGCACGTCCACCACTTCACCCTAGCAAGACGCTGGGACAACACAACGCGCTTTTGAGCCATTCACCGTCTCGCCAACCATGCCTAGCTTGAAGAGATGACAGTGTGGATCGAAGGCGCGACAGGCAAGGCCGGCCGACGCGTGGCGCAGGCGCTGACGGCAGCGGGCATACCGGTCCGGGCGGCAAGCCGTCACCCCGGCAAAGCAAGCGGCTCGGTAACCCCGGTGAAGTTCGACTGGTACGACGAAACAACATGGGCCCCGGCGGTGGGCGACGCGGAGGCGCTGTTCCTCAAAGGACTGGACAGCAACGCCGACGCGGCGGCGATCTTCACACGCTTCCTCGCCGCGGTCCCAACGGCACAACGCGTGGTCCTGATGTCCGCCGCGGGAGTAGGCCGAACCCCGGACAACGCACCGCGCCGAGCAGTCGAGCTGGCCATCCAGAGCTCAGGCAGGAGCTGGACGATCCTGCGCCCGAACTGGTTCATGCAGAACTTCGACGAGGACGAGTGGGTCTTCGCCAAGGCACTACGCGAAAGCAACGAGCTGTACGCGGGAAGCGGCGAGGGCCGAGCAGCATTCACGGACACCCGCGACCTGGCAGAAGCGGCGGCAACAGTCCTCACAGAAGAAGGTCACAACGGCCACGCCTACACGATCACAGGCCCAGACTCACTGACATTCGGAGAGGTGGCAGAGGTCTTGGCCAAGACATCAGGCCGCCCCATCCACCACGTAGACGCAACACCGACAGAGCACCGCGCCCACTTCGCAAAGTCCGGCCGCCCGGAAGCATGGGTGAACCACATGCTGCACCTGTTCGAGGAGGTCCGAGCAGGAGCATCCAGCCAGGTCACGAAAGACTTCGAGCACCTGACAGGCAAGAAACCCCGCACCCTGGCGGCCTACGCCGAAGAAAACTGGCAGCCGCAAACCCCAAGCTGACCACGGCGGGGGTCCGGGGGCGAAGCAAACCGGCAGCCAAAGCCCAAAGGCGACCACCCACGGAGGGGGTCCGGGGGCGAAGCAAACCGGCGGCCAAAGTCCAAAGGCGACCACCCACGGCGGGGGTCCGGGGGCGAAGCAAACCGGCAGCCAAAGCCCAAAGGCGACCACCCACGGCGGGGGGTCCGGGGGCGAAGCCCGCCGGGCGGGGTCTGGGGGTTGCACCCCCAGAAAATACGAAGGAGCGAGGGAGACTGGCGTAGGCGCGAAGCGCCAAGCCGGACTCGTGAGCGGATCGTGGGCCCGGAGAGACTCGAACTCTCACTGGCACGGACCTAAACCGTGTGCCTCTGCCAATTGGGCTACGGGCCCGCAGCACTTGGAAGCGTAGCGTGCGGCGTGGCCCCTGCGGCGGGGGTGGGGCGGTCGTCTAAGTTGGGGCTCTGGAAGTCACTGCGGCGAGGAGGACACGTGGCCCGCGATCCCGAGACGATCGAGCGTGAGATCGAGCAGGCCAGGACGGCTTTGGCCGCGACGCTCGATCAGTTGACCGTCAAGGCCGATCCGAAGAAGCTGGCGGAGTCGGCGAAGGACGGCCTGCGTGCCAAGCTGGACAATCCGAAGGTGAAGTTCCCGCTGATCGGCGGGGGCATCCTCGTGCTGGTCCTGTTGGTGCGCAAGCTGCTGAAGTAGCGCTAGGCGCGGGCCTCGGCCGTCTTCTCGGCGGCGGGGGCCGGCTCGGCGGCCGGTTTGCTCTCCTCGACCGCTTTGGGGAGCTGCTTGCTCGGCGGCAGCGCGGGCTTCTTCTCGGCGGCGGCCGGTGCGGTGTCCGGGGCCTTCTCGGTGGTTTGCTGCTTCGGCACGCTGCCGGGCGGCGGGACCTCGAGCGGCGCCTGCTTGGGCAGGGTGAGCCGGGCGGTCATGTATGTCTGGGTGAAGTCCAGTGCGCTGCCGTTGAGCAGGTGGACGACGGTGTTCCGGCCGTCGCCTCCGAGCTCCTCGACCAGCTGGTCGGCCCGGTCGCGCGCGGCGATGATGCCGGGTGCGCGGGCGGTCAGCTCCTTGCCGCGGCCGCTGACCGTGATCGTCCAGTCGGCGTCCTCTTGGACGTACGTCGCCGTGATCGCTTCCACCATCTGCCTCACGCCCCTCTCCTTGCCTACACAACCGTGACGCGGTCTCCGTGATTCCATGACGCCGGTTTCGGAATCGCGCTGCCGCGCCCCCTCTCGGTCGTGAAGGTCCAGCACACTTTCTACCGTGTCTTGAGTACCGTAGAGCAACTCTGTGTCACACGACACGACAGCGCTGAGTAACGACCGAATGGCCTAATGCACGCGCAGGCTACCGTGCACGGCTCTGCAGGCCGCTCCACAGCACGTCCATGGCGTATTCGGTGGCCGTTTCGGGGTTCACCTCATCGTGTCGCTCGCACCAGATCGCGAGGCGTTCGCACGCTCCGACCACGAATTCCGCGGCCGCTTCGGCCCTCAGGTCGTCGCCGCTGTCGAAGTAGCCGCTCATCAGCGCGGCGATCAGGTCGGTCTGCTGGCGCCGGGTTTCCTCGACTTCGTCGGCGGCCGGTGTGCCGATCAAGGCCATCTCGTGGCGCAGCAGCGACCACGCCTCGCGCCGGTCCCGGATGAAGACGAAGAAGGCCAGCAGGCCGCGGCGCAGCGCGTCCTCGGCGGTCGCGGCGCCGACCGTCGCCTGCTCGGTGACTTCGCGCAGGACCGACCGCGACTCGCGGATGCAGGCCAGCAGCAGGCCTTCCTTCGAGTTGAAGTACTCGTAGAGCATCGGCTTGGAGACGCCCACGAGTTCGGCGATCTCGTCCATGGACGCCGCCGCGTAGCCGCGCGCCGAAAACACCTGCTCGGCGACCTCGACCATCTGCCGCATCCGCTCGGCCCGGGGCATGCGCTTGCGTTTCGCGGTGGTCACGGGTGAGACTCTACCGCTAGTAACCTACTCTGAGTAAGATGGACGACGGGTAACAGGAAACCGGGAGGCGCGATGGGCAACCGCACGGAGACCGGGGTCGTGATCGTCGGGACCGGGTTCTCCGGTCTCGGCATGGCGATCCAGCTGCGCAAGGAGGGCCGCGACGACTTCGTCATCCTCGAGAAGGCCCAGGACGTCGGCGGCACGTGGCGGGACAACAGCTACCCCGGGTGCGCCTGCGACATCCCGTCGCACATGTACTCGTTCTCCTTCGAGCAGAACCCGGACTGGTCGCGGGCGTACTCGCCGCAGCCGGAGATCTGGCGCTACATGCGCGAGGTCGCCGACAAGCACGACCTGCGCCGGTTCGTCCGCTTCGGCCAGGAGATGACCGGCGCCCGCTGGGACGCCGAGGAGAACCGCTGGCACGTCGCCACGAGGGGCGGCGACGAGTTCGTGGCGGGCGCGCTGGTCGCCGGGGTCGGGGCGCTGCACCTGCCGCAGATCCCGGAGCTGCCGGGGATCGAGAAGTTCGCCGGTCCGGCGTTCCACTCGGCGCGGTGGCGCCACGACGTCGACCTGAAGGGCAAGAAGGTCGCCGTGATCGGCACCGGCGCCAGCGCCGTCCAGTTCGTGCCGAAGATCGCGCCCGAGGTGGGGGAGCTGACGCTGTTCCAGCGCACGCCGCCGTGGATCATGCCGAAGGCCGACCACGAGATGTCCGGGCGCACTCGCGCGTTGTTCAAGGCGTTCCCGCCGGCCCAGCGCGCCTACCGGAACGTCCTGTACTGGCTGCTCGAGGCGCGGGCGATCGGCTTCAACGGCCAGTCGTGGGTGATGAAGCTCGGGCAGCGCCTGGCCAAGCGCAACATCGACCGCGCGATCACCGACCCGGTGCTGCGGCGCAAGGTCACCCCGGACTACACGATGGGCTGCAAGCGCGTGCTCATCTCCAACGACTACTACCCGGCGCTGGCCCGGGACAACGTCGAGGTCGTCACCGACGGCGTGCGCGAGGTCCGGGAGCGCAGCGTCGTCGACGCCGCGGGTGTCGAGCACGAGGCCGACGTCATCGTCTACGGCACCGGCTTCCACGTCACCGACGCCTTCGACGACCTGGAGATCGTCGGGCGCGAGGGGCGCAACCTGGGCAAGGAGTGGGCGACCGAGGGGATGCGGACGCACCTCGGGATCACCGTCGCCGGCTTCCCGAACCTGTTCTTCCTGCTCGGCCCGAACACCGGCCTCGGGCACAACTCCGTCGTGTTCATGATCGAGGCGCAGATCTCCTACGTCGCCGAGGCGCTGCGGCTGGCCCGCGGGCGGGCCATCGAGCCGAAGCCCGAGGTGCAGGAGCGGTTCAACGGCGACATCCAGCGCAAGCTGGCGAAGGGGATCTGGACGCGCGGGGGCTGCAAGAGCTGGTACCTGGACGCGAAGGGCGTCAACCGGACGATCTGGCCGGGCTTCACCTGGCGGTACTGGCTGGACACGCGGAAGGTGCGCCGCGAGGACTTCCTCCTCGGCTGACCCGGGCGGGTCCCCACCGGCGGAGGAGGCCGGTGGGGACCGCGGGGATCAGCGGGAGACGTAGCGGCGGAGGCGGCCGATCAGGTCGACGGTCGGCAGCTCGCACAGTTCGGCCATGCGCTCCAGCGCCGGCAGGTCGAGCGCGACCTCGCCGGCCCCGTGCTCACCGGCCTGGCGCAGCCGGTCCTCGGCCCAGCGGCGCAGCGGCAGCAGCTCGGGGGAGGCGTCGGCGACGACCTTGCGCAGGTCGACGCGGACCCGGCCGGGCTCGTCGACGAACACGCGGCGGTGCACCTTGGCCAGCAGGTCCTGGGGCAGCTCGTCCATCGCGACGCACAGCTCGACCAGGCGCACCACGGAACACTGTCTGGTGCCCAGTTCGTAGGTGGCCAGCGTCTGCAGCGAGATCTCGCTCTGCAGGTGCTGGTTCAGCTCCTTGCGCGTCCACCCTCGGCTGCGCCTGAGCTTGCGGAGCTCGTCTCCGAGAATCCGCTGGTAGTCCTCGGCGTCGATCAGCACATCAATGTCCCCTGCCGTGCTCTCCCGCGGCACCCTCACGGCGGTGACAACTTTCCCGTGCAGGTGCACCCTCACAAGTATGTAAGTGCGCAGGAGCCCGGCCCTTACGCGATTCCGGGCATGTCTTTGATACCGATTGCGCGAGTTAGGCCGAACGGGTTAACGACAGGGGGTCCGGTCTGCAAATTGCACTTTGCAGGCCCCAAAATCGGTGTCAGTGTCCCTGATGGACGGTCGCAAAACCGGCGGTCCTCAGTTGACGCAGGGGACGCCTTCGGCGGTGATCGGCTTGTCCTCGTCCGCGACCGGCGGCGGAGCGGCCGAAGAGGACGACGAACCCGCGGCCGCGCCGGAACCGGCGGCCGTGCCGGAGCTCGGGCCTTCGTAGTCCGAGCCGAGGAACACCATCACGTGTCCCGCCCGGACGCTCTTGTCCTCCTGGATCGTCGGCGAGCCGCCGAGCGCGTCCGCGACGGCCTGGCCCTTGTCCTTGCCACCCTTGGGGACCCAGATGACCGTCGTCTTGCGCGAGGCCGAGTTCGCCGTGTCGCCGGAGGTGAAACCCTTGCCCTCCAGGGTCTTGGCGACGCTCGCGGCCAGGCCGGTCTTGCCGGAGGCGTTGCGGACGTCGACCGTGGTCGCCTTGTTCGCGGGGTCGGCCTGCTGCGCCGGCGGGGCCGCCTGGCCCGGCTGCGGCCCGGCGAGGCTCTGCACGAACTGCTTCACCTCGGCCGGGTCGACCTGGATGGCGACGCCGTCCTCGGGGGTCTTGTACTCGATGTTCTTCACCGGGATGGTGCGGAACTCGAGCTGGCCGCCGGTCAGGCCCTTCATCTGCTGGGCGAACCCGAAGATGTCCCAGTTCTGGTTGAGCACGACCGACTTCTTGATGGCGTCGATCAGGTCGGACAGCTTGCCGGGGTTGGTCAGCGTGCCGGCCGAGAGCACCTTGCGGGCCATGCCGGCCATGAACACCTGCTGGCGGACGACCCGGTCGAGGTCGCCGTTGGGCAGGCCGTGGCGCTGCCGGACGAACTCGAGCGCCTCGACGCCGGAGATCGTGTGCTGCCCCTTGGTGAAGTTCGCGCCGGAGTACTGGTCCTTGACGTTGTTGTTGAGGCAGACGTCGACGCCGCCGATGGCCTTCGTGATGTCGCTGAAGCCGAGCAGGTTGACCGCGGCGTAGTTGTCGATGGTCGACCCGGTGAGCTTCTCGATGGTTTCGATGAGCTCTTTCGCCCCGGCCTGGTTGGCCTTGACGTCGAGCTCCTTCGGGTCGGTGACGCCTTGCTTCTGCAGGTCCTTGCGGGCCTGCAGCATCGCCCGGGCGTAAGCGGAGTTGATCTTGTGCTTGCCGTAGCCGGGGATGTCGACGTAGGAGTCGCGCGGCAGCGACATCGCGACGGCCTTGCTGCCGTCGTTCGGGATGTGCACGAAGATCAGCGAGTCGGTGTTGAGCTCGCCGTCGGCGTCGCCGGCGCGCAGCTCGTCGAGCACCTCGCGCGAGAGCGGGTTGCCCTGGGCGTCGGTCCGGCTGTCGAGGCCGACGAGCAGGATGTCGCGGGCGCCGTCGGCGGGCTTGTCGCCACCGCCGCCGTCACTGATCACGTTCGCGTAGTTCAGCCCGTTGACCAGGCCCTGCATGGCGGCCCACGCGTACCCGGTCAGGCCCATCACCAGCAGCGACACCACGGCCAGCGCGATCTTCGCGCCGCGGAAGGAGTTGCGGCGGGCCCGCGCGGCCGGCCGCGGCTGGGGACGACGCGGCGGCGGCGCGGCGCGGCGCGCGTCGACCGG